>DPSD01000405.1:2108-3639 GCA_003538495.1 Accumulibacter sp. | reverse complement strand
CTGCGCCGGGTGCACGGCGTTTCGACGCGCGCGCTGGCCGGCATGTGGCGGGCGGCCGGCGCCGGCGATGTGTCCCACTTGCTGCCCGACGCCGCGCAGGTGGCGCTCTACGAGTCGGACACCGGGCTGTATTTCTTTTCCCCCCGGACCGCCGGTGACGCCGATTTTTACCGCCACTTTTACGCCAGCCACGGGATGCACGCCGCGCTCAGCGCGGATTCGCACGCGCGCCTAGAATTCGTCGATGCCGCCCGCCACGTTCCCGCTGGTGCGCTGGTGCTCGATGTAGGCTGTGGCAGCGCGGCCTTCGCCGAACACCTGCCGCAGGCCACCTATCGCGGCCTGGACCCCTTTGCCGGACCCGACGCGCCACCTTGCGTGATTCGCCAGGGGCTGGCCGAGCACTTGCTGGAGGCAAACGGGCGCTATGACGTGGTCACCGCCTTTCAGGTCATCGAACACGTCGCCGACCCGCTCGCCTTTGCCGCCCAACTGCGCGCCTTGCTGCGCCCCGGCGGGAAGCTGATCCTGGGCGTGCCGCTGCACCCCTCGCCGCTTACCGCAATCCCGAACTTCCTGATCAACGCGCCGCCGCACCACCTCAGCTGGTGGACCGTCGGCGCTCTCCAGGCGCTGGCCGAGGCCATCGGCGTCGAGCCGGTCGAGATCACCAAAGTCGCAGCATCGCCGCACGAAGCGCCGATCTACTGGATGAACCGCTTTTCGCTGCTGCGCGCGGGGCCGGGTCCCGACGAGCGCTACTTCGCGCACCGCTGGGGCTGGCACCTGAATCTGGCGGTGAGCTACCTGCTCGCTCGCCTGGCGACGCGCTGGCTGCCGCTCCCGCGGGACGGGGGCGCATGCAACGTCATGCTGGTCGCACGCGCGCCACGGGCGTAGCGCCGGCCGAACCCGCCAGATGGCCTGCCGCAGTCATTCTTTTGCCGCCGGGATTCGGTAGTTGATCACTTTTTCGCCGAACTCGACGGCGCCGCGTCGCTGCAGTTCGGCAATGATCGCCTGGACGGCAGCCGGCGCCCTCTGGCCACCGAGTAGCGAGGGAATGTGCCTTGACGATCGCCATCTCCAGCTGGTTCTGATGCGGACCGTGGAAAACGTCGACCCGGCACCGCCGGCCGTGCGGCAGGTCGAGGTCCTGCGGTTGCACGTTTTCAGAGTCGAGCAGGATATGGGTCAGTTGCACGGCGCGCCGCCGTTCAGGTCGCTGGCAATCAGGCGGAACTGCTCCAGCGCTGCTTCGAGGTCGTCGACGATCTCCTGCGCGATGACCTCGGGCGGCGGCAGCTTGTCGCTGTCGGCGAGGCTGTCGTCCCTGAGCCAGAAGATGTCGAGGCTGGTCTTGTCGCGGGCGATCAGTTCGTCATAACCGTACACCCGCCAGCGGCCGTCGGGGCCGGCGTCGCTGGCAGCGTCCGCCTGCTCGCTCCAGGTGGCTGCGCGGTCGTGGCGGTTGGCGGGGCGGTTGGCCGGCGCGCCCTTACGTCGCCCCTGATACAGGCGAACGAACTCG
>DPSD01000405.1:1392-1755 GCA_003538495.1 Accumulibacter sp. | reverse complement strand
GCTGGTCCACGGCGTCTGGCTGGCCGGCTTCTTGTCGAAGAACAGCACATTGGCCTTGACGCCCTGCGCGTAGAACAGCCCGGTCGGCAGGCGCAGCAAGGTATGCACGTCGCACTCGTGCAGCAGCTTGCGGCGGATGGTCTCGCCGGCGCCGCCTTCAAACAGCACGTTGTCGGGCACCACCACCGCGGCGCGGCCGTGCGGCTTGAGCAGCGTCTTGATGTGCTGCACGAAATTGAGCTGCTTGTTCGAGGTCGTCGCCCAGAAGTCGTCGCGCTCGATCACGTCCTTCTCGGTCGTTCGCTTGCCGTCGGCGCCTTCGATCTGCGTGCTGCTCTTCTTGCCGAACGGCGGATTGGCGAG
>DPSD01000405.1:0-1073 GCA_003538495.1 Accumulibacter sp. | reverse complement strand
ACCACGTCGAAGCGCTCGCCGGGGTCGGCCGCCAGCGCGTCGGCGACGATGATCGGCACGCTGGTTTCCGAGCCGATGCCGTGCAGCAGCAGGTTCATCGCACACACGCGCGCCGTTCCCTGGACCAGCTCCCAGCCGCGAAAAGCGCCCTCCTTGAGGTGGCGCTTCTCGTCGCGGGTGAGGTTCGGGTAGGTGCCGGTGATCGCGTTGTGCGCGGTGAACAGGAAGCCGCCGGTGCCGCAGGCGGGATCGCAGACCGATTCGCCGGGCCGCGGCGCGATGGCGTCGACCATCGCCTGGATCAGCGGTCGCGGCGTGAAGTACTGGCCGGCGCCGGACTTGGTGTCCTGCGCGTTCTTCTCCAGCAGTCCCTCGTAGGCGTCGCCTTTCACATCGGCGCCGAGCGATGACCAGTCTTCCTCGTTGATCAGGTCCACGATCACCCGCCGCAGCTTGGCCGGGTCCTGGAACTTGTTCTGCGCCTTGTTGAAGATCAGCCCGAGCGTGCCCTTCTCGCCGCCGAGCCGTTCGAGCGTGTGGCGGTAGTGGTCGAACAGTTCGTCGCCGTCGCGGGTCAGCAGTCCGGGCCAGGCGTACAGCGCCGGGATGATGCTTGGCTGCCGGTACGGCGGGCGCGATCGCTCGTCGGCCATTTTCAGGAACAGCAGGTAAGTGAGTTGCTCGACGTAATCGCCGTAGCTCATGCCGTCGTCGCGCAGCACGTTGCAGTAGTTCCAGAGTTTCTGGACGAGGGTGGCGCTGTTCATTGGTGTTGTTCGTCGGTTTCGCCCGCACGGTAGCGCTGCTGCGGATGATTGGGGTGATGGGGAAAGAGTAGCTGCAGCGAGCCTGCCTTCAGCATCGGTGTCAGATAGTGGTTCTGAAGGCTGGCCGGGGCACGCGCCAGCAACTCGGCCAATTCGATCAGCGACAAGGCCTGGACGGCGCACAGAGAGCGAATTACCTGCCTCATTTCCTCTGGCTTTGTCCGCTTTTGCACTCGTACACGGTCAGCCAGGTCTTGCAGCGTTGCGTTGTGTTCGGGCGGCGGCGTCTTATGTTGGGAGCTGTCT
>DPSD01000346.1:400-10308 GCA_003538495.1 Accumulibacter sp. | reverse complement strand
GCCCGATCAGGAACAACATCAGCACGACGCCGAACTCCGCGAAATGCAGCGTCGATTCGACTTCACCGACGGTTTCTACCAGCGCCACCACGAACACGAGATGCAGAACTACCTGCGCGGCCACTCCGAATCGGGGCGCAGCCTCTACGTCGGCGATGTGATCGACTGGCATCCCGGCCGCCAACTGGCGCTGATCGACGTCAAGAACCGCATCTCGGTTGGCGATCGGCTGGAAATCATCCATCCCTCGGGCAATCGCCTGGTCGCACTCGAACACATGGAAAGTCTGGACGGCGCCGTAATCCGCGTCGCCCCGGGCAACGGTCATCGGGTATGGATCCCGCTGCCGGCCGAGTTGCCGGGCGCGATGCTCGCGCGCTTCGTCTGATTGGCTCGACGCAGATGGACCGGCCACACCTCTTCGTCGATATCTCGGCACACGGTTTTGGCCACCTGGCGCAGGTCGCGCCAGTGCTCGAGGCGCTGGGCAAGCGCCTGCCGGCGTTGCGCCTGAGCATCCGCAGCGGCCTGCCGACCGCCAAGCTGCGGGCCCGCGTAGCGGCCGACTTCAGCCACCTGCCGGGGAGCAGCGACTTCGGCTACGTGATGCACGACGCCGTAAGCCTCGACCTCGACGCGACCGCTCAGGCCTATCGCCGCCAGCATGCTGACTGGAATCGGCTGGTCGAGAGCGACGCCCACCTCTTCCGCCAGCTCAAGCCGAATCTGGTGCTCAGCGACGTCGCCTACCTGCCGCTCGCCGGCGCCGCGCGCGCAGGAATTCCTGCGGTCGCCATGTGCTCGCTCAACTGGGCCGAGCTTTTTGCGCATTTCTTCGCCAGCGAGGACTGGGCGGCGACGATTCATCGCCAGATGCTGGAAGCGTACCGCAGCGCCGAATGCTTCCTGCGGCTGACGCCGGGAATGGCGATGAGCGACCTGCCGCGGCTGCGCACCGTCGGCCCGATCGCTGCCGTGGGTGGCGACTGCCGGCAGGAACTGCGCCGGCAACTTGGCTGCAGCAGCGAGCTGCGACTGGTCCTGATTGCTTTCGGCGGTGTCGAGAAGCAACTGCCGGTCGACCAATGGCCGCCGCTCGCCGGTCTGCACTGGTTGATTCCGCAGGCCTGGCAGATCGACCAGCCCGGCTTCACCGACTTCGAAGCGCTGGGTCGCCCGATCACGGATCTGATGCGCGCGGTCGACGCCGTGCTCACCAAACCGGGCTACGGCACTTTCGCCGAAGCCGCTTGCAACGGCACCCCGCTGCTCTACCTGCGGCGCGAAAACTGGCCGGAGCAGGATGTCCTGATCGCCTGGCTGCAACAGCACGGCCGTTGCCGCGAGGTCAGCGATGCCGACCTGCTGGCTGGTCGACTGCGGCCAGCACTGGCGGCTGTATGGAGCCAAGCCCCGCCGGCAGTTCCGCGACCGTCTGGCGCAGACGAAGCAGCGGCAGCGCTGTTGCCGTGGTTGGCGACCGCTGGCAAGGCGTAGTCGCTCCTTGTCGGGCCCAACCCGGGCAGTGGTTCCGTTCCGAGCTCTTGCCGCACGCGCCAGTTCGGCTTTGGTGGGCAGGAACGCTGGCCGCGACGTTGTGACGGCCGGCGCCAGACCGCCGTCGGTCCCGGGGTTCATGCGCCAGGGCTGCGGAAGCACGCAGCACCTTGACAGGACAAGCGTGTAACCGACAGACTCGCGGCGGCTGCGCGGATCTCCTTCGGAGCTGGCGGGGCCTCGCAGCATGGCTCTTTGAGCAATGGGGCGATCGGTGCGAAGATTCACCCCTCTTGCCATCCGCTCCGGCCCCGGCATTCGCTCTCAAACCTGCCGCCGTCAGGCTACCAAAGCTGCCAGCGTCTGTTACCACGTCATCCCCAGAACCCCATGGAAATCGCTCATCTCCCGCCCCGGCAGCCAACTTCGACGGCGTCATCCGACGCGGCTGCAGGCTCTTCCGGATCAGCAAGAGCACCGGAACTTACGGCGATGCTGGTGGCCGACATCGGTGGCACACGCGCACGCTTCGCGCTGCTCGACGATCAGGGCTTGCCGCATCTGGTACGAATTCTTGCGGTGGCTGATTTCGCCGGGCCAGTGGAGGCGATCGAGGCCTACCTCGGAGACGTCGGCTGCGCCGGCTTGCGCGCCGCGGCGATCGCCCTCGCCGCTCCGATCGACGAGCAGCTGATCCGGCTGACCAATGGATCGTGGACCTTCTCGCGCGCGGAAATGCAGGCGCGGCTGGGAATTTCCCGGCTGCTGTTGCTCAACGACTTCACGGCTCTTGCCCTCTCACTCCCTCGCCTGCCGGCCGGCGAGCTACGGCAGGTCGGCGGCGGCACGACCTTGGCGCTGGCCCCCAAGGCGGTGCTCGGGCCGGGCACCGGCCTCGGCGTCTCCGGCGTCGTTTTCGATCGCGGCCGCTGGCTGGCGCTGGCCGGCGAAGGTGGACACTGCTCGCTGGCACCCGCTGACGGGCGTGAGTCGGCAATTCTCGCCCTCGCCTGGCGTGAACTGCAGCACGTCTCCGCCGAGCGGCTGCTGTCCGGTAGCGGCCTGCCGCTGCTGCATCGCCTGGTCGCCGAGGTCGACGGCCGGGCGTGCGAGGCCTTGACTCCGGCCGAGATCGTTGCGCGGGCCCTGGCCAATGAAGATGTCCAGTGCAGCGCGGTGGTCGACACCTTCTGCGCGATGCTCGGCTCGATGGCGGGAAATCTGGCGCTGACCCTCGGTGCCCGAGGCGGCGTCTACATCGGGGGTGGTATCATTCCTCGCCTCGGCGATCTCTTTGATCGGTCCGCCTTTCGCGCCCGCTTCGAAACCAAGGGGCGCTTCGCCGCCTACTTGGCCGCAATCCCGACCTATGTAATGCTCTCGCCTACGCCGGCGCTACTGGGCGCTGCTCACGCCCTGGCCGAGAGCGACGATGGCCCATGAACCCTACTGGAGTACTTCCCTGATGTCCGATGCCGCTGCAGCCCAACCCGAAAGCGAACCCCTGCGCTCCCAGATCGACCACAAGCTGCTCTGCCAGGTGGCTACCGAACGATCCGTCGCCGGCAAGGCGGAGTTCTACCATGCGCTGGCGCAGGTCGCCCGCGAACAACTGGCGAAACGTTGGGTCGAGACCCAGCACGCCGATCGCGAGAGCCAGGCGCGGCGCGTCTATTACCTGTCGATGGAATTCCTGATCGGCCGGGCGATGAACAACGCCCTGTCGGCTCTCGATCTTCGCGAGCAGGCGGCGGCTGTTTTTGCCCCGCCGGGCCCGTCGCTGGACGAGGTGATGGAATGCGAACCCGACGCGGCCCTCGGCAACGGTGGTCTCGGGCGCCTGGCGGCGTGCTTCCTGGATTCGATGGCCACCCTGGGACTTCCCTCCTGGGGCTATGGCGTTCGCTACGAGTATGGAATGTTCGCCCAGTCGATCGTCAACGGCCAGCAGGTCGAGAAGCCGGAAGCCTGGGTGCACGATCGCTCGCCGTGGGAATTCCCGCGCAGCGGCAAGCACTATACGGTGCATTTCGGCGGTACCGCCGAGCACCATGGCGAGTGGGCGGAGTGGCACGCCGCCGATTCGGTGGAAGCCAAGGCCTTCGACCACGTGATTCCGGGTTACGGTACCGAGCGGGTCAGCACCTTGCGGCTGTGGAAGGCAGCGGCGCCATCGGAGATCGACCTCGGCGCCTTCAATACCGGCGACTACCAGCGCGCTGCCGAGTTCAAGAACCGTTTCGAGAACATCTCGTGGGTGCTCTATCCGAACGACAGCACCTCGGCCGGCCGCGAACTGCGCCTGCGGCAGGAGTACTTCTTCGTCTCGGCATCGATGCAGGACATCCTCGAGCGCCACCTTACCGAGTACGGCAGCTTCTGCAATCTGGCGGAAAAGGTCGCCATCCACCTCAATGACACGCACCCGGCGATCGGCGTCGCCGAGTTGATGCGCTTGCTGGTCGACCAGCACGAGATGCGCTGGAACGACGCCTGGGACCAATGCCGCCGGATTTTCTCCTACACCAACCACACCCTGATGCCGGAAGCGCTGGAAACGTGGAAGGTGACGCTGATGCAGCGGGTCCTGCCGCGTCACATGCTGATCATCTATCGCATCAACCAGGAGTTTCTCGACGAAGTGGTTCGCCTCTACCCCGGCGACATCGACCTGATGCGGCGGGTGTCTCTGATCGACGACGGCAATGGCCACGAAAAGGACAAGCGGGTGCGCATGGCGCACCTGAGCATCGTCGGCAGCCACCGGATCAACGGCGTCTCGCAGCTGCATTCGGACTTGATGGTGCAGACCATCTTTGCCGACTTTGCCCGCCTGTACCCCGAGCGTTTTCACAACAAGACCAACGGCGTGACGCCGCGGCGCTGGCTGGCTCAGGCCAATCGGCCGCTGTCGAAGCTGCTCGATGAGAGTATCGGCAAGAACTGGCGCCTCGATCTCGACCGGCTGCACGAACTGCGGTCCAGCGCCGACGACCCGGCTTTCGGCGCTGCTTTCGCCGCCGCCAAGCGCAGCAACAAGCTGCGCCTGGCCGACTACGTCGCGCGTGAAGTGGGCGTCACGCTGAACCCGGACAGCCTGTTCGACGTGCAGGTCAAGCGCATCCACGAGTACAAGCGGCAGTTGCTCAACGTCCTGCACGTGATCACCCGTTACAACGCGCTGCGTGACGGCTCGGCCGTCGACTGCGCGCCGCGCAGCGTGATTTTCGCCGGCAAGGCGGCGTCGTCGTATCACATGGCGAAGCAGGTGATCCGGCTGATCAACGACGTCGCGGCGGTGGTGAACAACGATCCGCGCACCCGCGACATGCTGCAGGTCGTCTTCATTCCCAACTACGGAGTATCCGTCGCCGAACTGATCATGCCGGCAGCGAACCTGTCGGAACAGATTTCGACCGCCGGCACCGAAGCCTCGGGCACCGGCAACATGAAGCTCTCGCTCAATGGGGCGTTGACCATCGGCACCGAGGACGGCGCCAACATCGAGATCCGCGACCAGGTCGGCGCCGACAACATCTTCATTTTCGGCAACAACACCGCGCAGGTCGCTGCTCTCAGGCAGGAGGGCTACCACCCGAACGAGGTTTACCACGACGATCCGGTGCTCAAGGAAGCGCTCGACAAGATCGACGGCGGTTTCTTCTCGCCCGGCGATCGCCCGCGCTATCACGACGTTTTCAATTGCCTGGTCCATTATGGTGACCACTACCAGCTGCTCGCCGACTATGCGGACTACGTGGCGACCCAGCAGCGTGTCGACGCGCTCTATCTGACGCCCACCGAGTGGCAGCGCAAGGCGATCCTGAACGTCGCCGGAATGGGCCCCTTCTCGGCCGACCGGACGATCCGCGACTACGCCAACGACACCTGGAACTTACGACCACTGACTCCCTGAGGAATTCGCAGATGATTGACAATGCAGAGATTATTTCCCTTTGCCGGGCCGAGCACGGCAACCCCTACGCGGTCCTCGGCATGCACACCGACGCCGACGACCGACTGTGGGTCCGCAGCCTGCAACCGGGCGCACGCTCGGTCGCGGTACTGGACGCCAAGACCGGCAAGCAGGTCGCCGAACTCGCCCAGCGCGAGATCGAAGGCGTCGAGGGCTTCTTCGAGGGGGTCATTCCCCGCCGCCGCAAGGATTTTTCGTACCGCCTGCGGATCACCTGGGAGCACGGCGTCCAGGAAACCGACGACCCGTACCGTTTCTGGGCCGTCCTCGGCGAGATGGACGTCTGGCTGCTTGCCGAAGGCTCGCACCTGCGGCCGTTCGAGCGCCTTGGTGCGCACGTGACCGAGATCGATGGCGTCGCCGGTACCGCTTTCGCGGTCTGGGCGCCCGATGCGCAGCGGGTCAGCGTGGTTGGCGACTTCAACACCTGGGACGGTCGCCGGCACCCGATGCGTCTGCGCCGGGAATGCGGGGTGTGGGAGATATTTCTGCCGGGAGTGGCTGCCGGAGCGCGTTACAAGTACGAAATACGCTCTCGCGATGGGCATCTGCTGCCACTCAAGTCGGACCCCTACGGCTTCGAAGCCGAAATGCGCCCGTCGACGGCCTCGGTGGTCTGCGCCCTGCCGCCGCCGGTCGAGCCCGTCCCGGTACCGGCTGGCGAGCAGCTGGGTGCCCCCTTGAGCATCTACGAAGTGCACCTGGCTTCGTGGCGGCGGGCCGACGACGGCGGCTTCCCGGACTGGCAGCGGCTGAGCGAAACGCTGATCCCGTACGTGGTCGACCTCGGTTTCACCCATCTCGAACTGTTGCCGATCTCCGAGCATCCGTTCGACGGTTCCTGGGGCTACCAGCCGCTCGGCCTGTACGCGCCGACCGCGCGTCACGGCAGCCCGGCCGGCTTCTGCCAGTTCGTCAGCGCCTGTCACGCCGCCGGATTGCGGGTGATCGTCGACTGGGTGCCGGCGCACTTCCCGACCGACGAACACGGCCTCTCGCGTTTCGACGGCAACCCGCTCTACGAGCACGCCGACCCGCGCGAAGGCATGCACCAGGACTGGGGCACGCTGATCTACAACTTCGGCCGCCGCGAAGTCAGCAACTACCTGATCGGCAATGCGCTGTTCTGGATCGAGCGCTACGGCGTCGATGGCCTGCGCGTCGATGCCGTGGCGTCGATGCTCTATCGCGACTACAGCCGCTCGGAAGGGCAGTGGGTGCCGAATGTGCACGGCGGCCGCGAAAACATCGAGGCCGTTGCCTTCCTGCGCCGGATGAACGAGGTCCTTGGCCAGGAGCACCCCGCCGCCGACACTCATGCCGAGGAATCGACCGCCTGGCCAATGGTCAGCCGGCCGCCGTCGATGGGCGGCCTGGGTTTCCACTACAAGTGGAACATGGGTTGGATGCACGACGTCCTCTCGTACATGTCGCAGGATCCGATCCATCGTCGCTATCATCACAACAAGCTCAGTTTCGGGATGATGTACGCCTTTACCGAGAACTTCGTTCTGCCGCTGTCGCACGACGAAGTGGTACACGGCAAGGGTTCGCTGATCAACAAGATGCCTGGCGACACCTGGCAGAAGTTCGCCAACCTGCGCTCGCTGTACGGTTTCATGTGGGCGCATCCGGGCAAGAAGCTGCTGTTCATGGGCGGCGAGTTCGGCCAGTGGAGCGAATGGAATCACGACACCTCGCTCGACTGGGCGCTGCTCGATTTCCCGACGCACGCTGGCATCCGTAACCTGGTCCGCGACCTCAACAGCCTCTACCGCAGCCGTCCGGCGCTGCATCAGGTCGATTTCGAGCCCGCCGGTTTCGAATGGATCGCCGCCGACGACGCCGAGTCGTCGGTCGTCGCCTTCGTCCGCTGGACGCGGGACCGTTCCCGCGCCATGCTCTATGTCGGCAACTTCACTCCGGTCGTTCGCCACGCTTACCGGATCGGCGTCCCGATGGCCGGCAAGTACTACGAGCGGATCAATACCGACTCGCAGCATTACGGCGGCGGCAACGTCGGCAACGGGCCGGACGGGATCACCGCCGAGCGGGCGTCTGCGCACGGTCGTGAGTGGTCGCTGAACCTCACCCTGCCGCCGCTGGCGGCGTTGTTCCTCGAATGGGTGCCGTGACCACCGCCCTAACGCTCGAAGCCGGGCGACCATGGCCGCTCGGCGCCCACTGGGACGGCGGCGGGGTAAACTTCGCGCTCTTCTCGGCGCATGCCGAAGCCGTCGAGCTGTGCATCTTCGACGGCGACAGCATGCGCGCGCTGCCCGTTCGCCAGTGTAGCGATCAGGTCTGGCACGCTTACCTCGCCGGCGCCGCTCCCGGGCTGTGCTACGCCTACCGCGTGGCTGGCCCTGCGGCGCCCGACAGTGGTCAGCGCTTCGACCCCGCCAGGCTGCTGCTCGACCCCTGCGCGCGTCAGATCGTCGGCCGCTTTTCCTGGACGGCGCTGGACGATCCGGCGCAGACCCCGCGCGCCTGCGTGGTCGACGAAACCTTCGACTGGGACGGCGATGCGCCGCCGGCAATAGCATGGGCGGATACGATCCTCCACGAAGTTCATGTCAAGGGTGTCAGCCGGCAGCACCCCGACGTCCCCGAACCGCTGCGCGGCACCTACGCCGGACTCGCCTCGCCGGCGATGATCGCCCACTTCCAGCGGCTGGGTGTCACCGCGCTCAGTCTCCTGCCGGTACACCACTTCCTCGACGAGCAACGACTGGCCAGCGAAGGGCGGGTCAATTACTGGGGTTACAACACGCTCGCCTTTTTCGCGCCCGAGCCGCGCTATGCCGCCCGGATCGGCGGCCAGACGGTGATCGACGAGTTCAAGACGATGGTGCGGACGCTGCACGCCGCCGGCCTCGAAGTGATCCTCGACGTGGTCTTCAACCACACCGCCGAGACCGACGAATTCGGCCCGACGCTCTCGTTTCGCGGCATTGACAACCAGAGCTACTACCTGCTGCCGCCGGGCAATCTTGCCGCTTACGAGAACTTCAGCGGTTGCGGCAACACCTTCAACCTCACCCACCCACGCGTCCTGCAGCTGGTCATGGATGCCTTGCGCTACTGGGTCGGCGTGATGCACGTCGACGGTTTCCGCTTCGACCTGGCGGCCGCTCTCGCCCGCGACAGCGCTTTTCTGCCGGCGCTCCGGCAGGATCCGATGCTGCAGCAGGTCAAGCTGATCGCCGAACCCTGGGACATGGGTCCGGATGGCTACCAGCTGGGGCGATTCCTGCCGGGCTGGAGCGAATGGAACGACCGCTTCCGCGACGACGTTCGCGCCTTCTGGCTGACCGGCGAGGTCGGCGTCGGCGCACTGGCCCAGCGGCTGGCCGGATCGAGCGAACTGTTCGGTGGCGCCGGCCGCGCACCCCAGGCCGGCGTCAACTTCATTACCGCGCACGACGGCTTTACCCTGCGCGACCTGGTCAGCTACCAGGACAAACACAACGAGCTCAATGGCGAGGACAATCGCGACGGCCACGGGCACAACCTGTCGTGGAACTGCGGCGAGGAAGGTGACAGCAATGACCCGCTGGTGCTCGAAAAGCGCCGCCGCCTGCAGCGCGCGCTATTTACCACCCTGCTGATCGCCCAGGGTGTTCCGATGCTTCAGGGCGGAGACGAGATCGGCCGCACGCAGGCCGGCAACAACAACGCCTACTGCCAGGACAACGCCATGACCTGGCTCGACTGGCGCACTGCCGACAGCGATCTGATCGACTTCGTCGCCGGGCTGATCGCCTTGCGGCGGCGCTTCCCGCAACTGCGGCGAAACAGCTGGCTGACGGGCGAGGGCGGCGGCGAGGCCCGGCAACCCGATGTCCTGTGGTGGCATCCGGCCGGACGACCGATGGTCATGGCCGATTGGCAATCGGCAACGCTGGGCACCTTCGCCGTGCAACTCGCCAGCGACTTGCCCGGCGCCGGGCAGCCGCCGGACAGCCGACTGCTGCTGTGCCTGATCAACCGCGACGAAATACCGGTGCCTTTTCTGCTGCCGGCGGGCGTATGGCAACAACGCTGCGACAGTAGCGCGCCGCAGCCATTCGCCGCCGGCCCACGCGAGACGACCAGCCTGGTCGCCGCGCGCAGCATCCAGATGCTCAGCCGGGAATAGCTGGCCGGCGCTGTTGTGTTCGTCGGCCCAGCCGCCGTCGAGTCAGCGCCAGCCACGCATCAGCGCGACGCCGTGGCCGCCGTTGCTGCAGGCCAGGTCGAGCATCTCGGGCTGCAGCCCGCCGAGAGCGTAGACCGGTAGCGGCGAGCGTTCGACCAGGCGCGAAAACTCCGGCCAGCCGATTCCGACGAGGCCGGGGTGGCTGGGCGTCGGCAGCACCGGGCCGAGGACGGCAAAGTCCAGTCCGAGTTGCGCCGCCCGCAGCAGATCGGCAGCGCTGTGGCACGAGGCGGC
>DPSD01000346.1:0-126 GCA_003538495.1 Accumulibacter sp. | reverse complement strand
CAGCGCTGTGGCACGAGGCGGCAAGGTGGTCGAAGTCGGGCCGTCGCTCGACCTGCCACAGCCGCGTCGACGACAGGTGCAGTCCGTGCGCGCCGACCGCGCGAGCGAGTTCCTGGTCGTCGTTGA
>DPSD01000029.1:7625-9172 GCA_003538495.1 Accumulibacter sp. | reverse complement strand
GCCCTGCGATCGGCTACAAACAGCGATCGGTGATTAGTACTCCCAGAACATCCGCTGCAGCTCCTTGCTGTCCTGCGTCTGGGTCAATGCCACTGTGGCAAGAATTTTCGCCTTTTGCGGATTGAGGTCGTGCGCCACCACCCAGTCGTACTTGTCGTCCGGTTGCTCGGCGTTGCGCAGGACAAAACCGCCAGCATTGACGTGTGACGAACGAATGACCTGCACGCCCTTGCCACGAGCCTCGACCAGGAAGGGCACCACCGCCTTGCTCACCGAACCGTTGCCGGTGCCGGCATGGACGATCGCCTTGGCACCGCCCGCCCCAAAGGCCCGGTAGGCGGTATCCGGGACGTTGCCATAGCCATACGCGATCTCGACCGCAGGCAGCGTGTCGATCTTCTCGATGTCGAATTCGGAGTTCATGGTGTGCCGCTTGGCGGGCAGGCGAAACCAGTAGTTCTTGCCTTCAACGACCATTCCCAAAGGGCCCCAGGGGCTCTTGAAGGCTTCAGTGCGGATGTTGACCGTCTTGGCGACGTCGCGGCCACTGTTGATTTCGTCGTTCATCGTCACCAGCACCCCTTTCCCGCGCGCATCCTTGCTGGCTGCCACACTCACCGCGTTGTACAGGTTGAGGGTGCCGTCAGCCGACATGGCGGTGCCGGGGCGCATCGAACCGACGACAACGATCGGCTTCTCGGTGTGCACCACCAGGTTGAGGAAGTAGGCGGTTTCTTCGAGCGTGTCGGTGCCGTGCGTGATCACCACGCCATCGACGTCATTCTGCTTGACCAGCGCCGCGACGCGCTTGCCCAGGATCAGCAGGTTGTCGTTGGTGAAGCTTTCCGAAGCAATCTGGAAAACCTGCTCGCCGCGCACATCGGCGATCGCCGACAACTGCGGAACGCCGGCAATCAGCTTGTCGACCGGGACTTTCGCCGCCTGATAGGTCGCGCTGTTGGTGACATCGGCGCCGGCACCGGCAATCGTGCCACCGGTAGCCAGGATCACGACATTCGGCTTGTCTGCAGCCAGCGCAGCACCGCTCACCAGGAGCGTCGCAAGCATGGCAACCAACCAGCGCGTAACGGTAGTCTTCAACATGGGGAGTCCTCCACTTAAAGGCAATGCAGGAGCCAGGGGCCGCCCGGCGGCCCCTGGACGATCAGGCGACTACTCGTACGCCTTGTCGTTCGGCGCCTTGTACAGCGCCTTCATGGCATCCGAGAGCGGAAAATCGAGGTTCAGGCCTTTCGGCGGGATCGGCTGCAGGAACCATTTGGCGTAGATCTTCTCCGCTTCGCCCGAGGTCATCGCCTTGGCCAGGGCCGCATCGACGACTTTCTTGAACGGTGCGTCGTCCTTGGGCAGCATGCAACCGTAGGCCTCAAACGACTGTGGCGTGCCAACCACGGCCCAATCGCTGGCGCGGCGGGCTTTGGCCATTTCCCCGTAAAGCAGGGCGTCGTCCATCATGAAAGCGACCGCACGGCCCGTTTCAAGGGTCAGGAATGCCTCTCCGTGATCCTTGGCGCTGATGATGCTCA
>DPSD01000029.1:0-7453 GCA_003538495.1 Accumulibacter sp. | reverse complement strand
GCGTCGTCCATCATGAAAGCGACCGCACGGCCCGTTTCAAGGGTCAGGAATGCCTCTCCGTGATCCTTGGCGCTGATGATGCTCATGTTCATTTTCTTGTCTTCGTTCATCTTGCGCAGCAGCCGCTCCGAGGTCGTTCCGGCGGTGGTGACCACGTTCTTGCCGGCCAGATCAGGAAAATCCTTGATCCCCGAGGTGGTCTTGGTCAACAGCCGCGTCTCGATGATGAAGATCGTATTCGAGAAGCTGACCTGCTTCTGGCGCTCGGTGTTGTTGGTAGTCGAGCCACACTCGATGTCGATTGAACCGTTCTGGATCAGCGTGATTCGGTTCGACGAGGTGACGGGCAACATCTTGATGTCGATCTTGGCCATCTTCAGGTCGGCCTTGATCGCTTCGACGACCTTCATCATCAGATCCTGCGAATAGCCGATGACCTGTTGCTTGTCATCATAGTACGAGAAGGGAATCGACGACTCCCGGTGCCCCAGCGATATTCCGCCGGTATCCTTGATCTTCTTCAGGGTGCCGGTCAGTTCCTTCGCCAGGGCGGGCGCCGCCAGAAATGCCGTGGCCAGCGTCGCGGCGAACAACAAGCGCTTTGAATTTCCAATCACCATCATGTCTCCTTCCTCTCTAGTGGTCTGAACTTGTTGTCGGGTCTACGCCCGATCAGAGCATTGTGGCATGACTTGCGGGTGAATCCTAGCGATGATCGAGTCATGACGCTGTGGCGCAACGACGCCGAGGGCACCAGCAATGGGTGGGCCCATTCCTGCTCGCGGGAACGCCCGTCCGGCTGGGACTACAGCTTATCGGACAGCTTGGAAGCCGTACAATTCCACCCTTGCCGCCAATTTGCCAGAAACAGCCGCCGATGACAGCCGCGCCGATCTTCTACAGCATCCGCCCGAGCCATCCCGAGGCGCACTTTTTCGAAGTGCGCTGCACGCTTGCCGCAGCCGACCCGGCGGGCCAGCGCTTTGCGCTGCCGGCCTGGACCCCCGGCAGCTACCTGATCCGGGACTTCGCACGGCACATCGTGTCAATCCGCGCCGAAGCCGCCGGCCAGCGCGTCGCCCTCGACAAAATCGACAAGCACACCTGGCGAGCGGCACCGGTCGACGAGGCTGCGCCATTGACCGTCATCTGCGAAGTCTATGCCTGGGACCTCTCGGTACGCGGCGCGCACCTCGACCAGACGCACGCCTTCTTCAACGGCAGCAGCGTCTTCCTGTGCCCGCTCGGTCACGAACAACGGCCGTGCCTGCTCGACATTCAGCCACCAGTCGGCACGCGATATCGGGACTGGCGTGTGGCCACCGCCATGGCTCCAGCGCACGGCGAGAGGGGCTGCGCCGAAGACCATGGCTTCGGCCTCCATGGCGCCAGCTGTTACGACGAACTGATCGACCACCCGGTCGAAATGGGCGTCCTCACGCTGGCCAGCTTCACCGCCTGCAGCGTGCTCCATGAAGTCGCGATCAGCGGCCACCATGACTGCGACCTGACGCGCCTTACAGCCGACCTCACGCGAATCTGTGAATGGCAGATCCGGCTCTTCGGTGAACCGGCGCCAATGCCGCACTACGTCTTTCTGATCACTGCCGTCGGCGATGGCTACGGCGGCCTCGAACACCGCGCCTCGACGGCGTTGCTCTGCGCGCGCGACGACCTGCCCTACCCCGGCATGACCGGCACACCGGAGCGTTACCGAACCTTGCTGGGTCTGTGCAGCCACGAGTACTTTCACAGCTGGAATGTCAAACGGATCAAGCCGGCCGCGTTCACCGCCTGCAATCTCGCAGTCGAGAACTACACCACCCTGCTCTGGGCCTTCGAGGGTTTCACCTCGTACTACGACGACCTAGCGCTCCTGCGCTGCGGGGTCATCCCGGTGGAGGACTGGCTGGCCCTGGTCGCCGCGACCATCGACAAAGTCGACCGTGACCCCGGCCGGCATCGGCAGACGCTGGCCGAATCGAGCTTCGACGCGTGGACGAAGTTCTACCGGCCAGACGAGAATACGCCCAATGCCGTCGTCAGTTACTACGCCAAGGGATCGCTGGTAGCGCTGGCACTCGATCTCACCCTGCGCGCCGCGACCAGAAACCATTGCTCACTTGACGCGGTGATGCGGACGCTCTGGCAGCGCCACGGCGAGTACGATCAGCACCGGAGCGTTGGCGTCGGCGACGATGACATCCGGCTGCTAGCCGAGGAACTCTCCGGCCTCGACCTCGATCGCTTCTTTGCCAACGCGATTGATGGCACCGCGGAGCTGCCGCTGGCCCTACTATTGAAGCCGTTCGGTATCCGGCTGCAGCGTGCAGAGGGATCGGGAACACCGACGCTCGGCGTAACGACGAAAGCGGCTGGCGACGAGCTGAGACTGAGCACGGTCTATCACGGCGGCCCCGCACAAACATCCGGGCTGTCGGCCGGCGACCTGCTGGTAGCGATCGACGGTTTGCGTGTCATGCCAGCCACCGTGGACCGCCTGTTGTCCCGGAGAAAGGCCGGCGAAGTAGCCAGCGTGCTGGCCTTCAGGGGTGACGTGCTGATGGAGTTTTCGGTCCAACTCGGGTCGCCCACCCTCGGCAAACACCAACTCCTCTTGGACAAGAAGAGCAATGTGCTGCGCAAGGACTGGCTGCAAGCGTAAGGGCCGCTCCGCGCAAAGGAATCGTCACATACCCGCTTCCCGGTGAACGATAATCAAACTCTGGCCACCGTACCGCGTAGGCGCGCCGGCAGCCAGCAGGCCCTAACCGCCCCTACGTTGACCGTTGATCCACGATGACCATTCTCGCCGACCTCCGAAAAAGTTACGAACGAGCCGAACTCAGCGAGGACGCGTCGCACGTCGACCCCCTTGCGCAGTTTGCGCGCTGGCTGGCGGAAGCGATTGCCGCTCAGGTGCCCGAACCGAACGCGATGACGCTGGCGACGGTGGACAATACCCTGCGCCCGTCGACCCGGGTGGTGCTGATCAAGGGCTATGATGAAAACGGCATCACCTGGTTCACCAACCGCGACAGCCGCAAGGGCCGGGAACTGGCCGTCAACCCCTGGGCAGCGCTGCAATTTCACTGGGTGGAACTGGAGCGGGTGGTGCGCATCGAAGGCCGGGTAGACCTGGTCAGCGACGAAGAAAGCGATGCCTACTTCGCCAGCCGTCCGCTCGATTCACGAATCGGCGCCTGGGCCAGTCCGCAAAGCCAGGTCATTGCCAGCCGCGCGGTGCTGCTGGCCAACGCCGCTCGCTATGCCGCGCGGTTCCTGCTGAACCCGCCTCGCCCTCCGCACTGGGGCGGCTACCGCCTGCAGCCGGACCGTTGGGAGTTCTGGCAAGGCCGCAAGAGCCGCTTGCACGATCGCTTGCGCTACCGGAAGGGTAGCGACCAGCGCTGGATCCGTGAGCGACTCGCGCCGTGACGCGCGACCCCCACGTTCGCGCCGACCGCTACTCGGCGCGCGGCGCAACCTTCGTCCAGGGCCCAGGACACTGCATGACTGCCGGGTAGTACGCGGCCAGTTCCCGGCAGTAGTACCAAAACCCCGGCTCCAGCGTTTGCTCGCCGCCCGACGCGGACGGCGCGGTCACCTCGGCCCTTTCGACATAGACCACCGGCGGTGGCACAGCGACCACGGGTGGATAGATCACCGGCGGCGGATAGTAGGCAGGAGGTCCCGGCCACCCCCAGAAGATCGGCGCGCCAAGATAGACGCCGACGCTGGAGCCGCCACCGTAGCCCCATCCCGGGCCGCGATAGCCGCCGCGGGGACCGTAACCGTATCGATAACCGCCACCCACGACGACCGTTCCGGCCCCCTGATACGCGCCGCGCGGCGCACCGTCCGCCAAAGCGCCGGGCGCTTCGAAGAGAGCCAGCACCAGCAGCATGATGATCGACTTGTTCATGGGCTTCTCTCCAAGGTGAGGACTCTCTCGGGCGATAGGCAGCGGGCACCAGTCAGTGTTTCGACCGCATCGCGACCGCTTCGGCGCTGCGCGCGATCAGAGTCGTGCCGACGATCACATAGTAACGCAGCAGCGCCGCTTACGCCGACACCCTGCCGGCGCACACGCCGGCCGACCACAGCCGATAGTTGGTGCGCATCCGGGGCAGGTCGTGCCGGTCATCGCCCGCCGTCGACAAGCGGCCCACGAACCTCTTCGACGATCACTTGCGTCGCCGTACAACGCCACTTGATCTCGAGATCGTAAAGACGAAAGCCGTACCGCCGCATGGGGTCGTCGGCGTAAGCGGGACGCGGATCCTGCGCCAGCACTTCGCGCAGCAGCGCCGTCAGGTCGGGCCACCGCTCTTCGTGCCGCGAGGCCTGGCTGGCCGCCCGGGCAGTGAACCAGACGGTCCGCAGCGGCGGCGGCGCAGTGACGAAACCGCCGCGCGCGGCCGGCTCGCTTTCGATGAAGGCGATGTACGGTTTGATGTCGAGAACGGGTGTGCCGTCGAGCAGGTCGACGCCGCCAAAAGTCAGCAGCACGCCGTCGCGAGTGTCGATACTCAGCAACTCGACCAGCGACAAGCCCAGCGGGTTCGGGCGAAAAGGGCTGCGGCTGGCAAACACGCCCACCCGCTCATTACCCCCGAGCCGCGGCGGACGAACTGTCGGGCTCCAACGACCCGCTGTCCGGTGAAAGACGAAGCTGAGCCAGACATGCGAAAACGCCTCTAGCCCGCGCACCGCCTCCTCGCGGTCGTAGGGGCGCAAGAGGCGTAGCTGACCACGTGCGTGCGGTGCCAGCCGCGGCTGCCGTGGAATCCCGAACCGGTCGCGAAACGGCGTTGCCAGGTAGCCGATCGGCGAAAAGGCGGCGTCAGGCACGATCCTGGTCCAGGCGCCGCCAGGCTTGCACCGGCAAGCGCCGAAGCCGGCCGGCCGGAGCCTCGCGCGATGCCGGGCGGCGCACCTTGCTCAGCCAGTGGCGAGTAGGTCCAGGGCATGCCTGGCCATCGCCTGCAGCACACTCTCAGCTTCGCCAATCGCCCCGGC
This sequence comes from Accumulibacter sp., assembly GCA_003538495.1. Next base: position 2,431 of record DPSD01000029.1, on the reverse strand, counting down.
CAGTTCAAAGCGTGTCTGCGGATGCCTTTGCTGCAGTTCCTCGAGCAGCAGCGGCAAGTCGCGTTTAAGGTGTCCGCCACGAGCAATAAACATCGGCAACACGACGACACGTCGAAAACCTTCACCGACGAGCGACTCGACGCAGTCGCCCAACGCGGGCTTCAAGAACTCGAGAAAAGCCAGTTCGACGCGCATCCCGGGTGCCTGTTCACGCAGGGTCGTGCCCAGACGACGCATCGGCTCGGCCCATTCGGGATCACGCGCACCATGGGCGAAAAGAATTAGGGCGGTTTTGCTCATGCCTACACTTTAACCCATCGCCAGCTCAGGGCGCGACCTTCGCTTTGACGGCCACGGGCAGCGGCGCAGCCGGAGCCAGCCGGCCGTGGGGTAGTCCTCAATCGATCCCGACCAGGGCGGCGATCTCGTGGGCGTGGTCAACCAGATGATCGGCACCCCACGCCTCGATCGGGTCGCCGTCGCCCAGATAGCCGTAGCGTACCGCCACGGTGACCATGCCTGCTGCCCGCCCAGCCTGGATGTCGCGCAAATCGTCGCCAACGTACAGGCAACGCCCGGGCTCCCGGTCGATCAGCGTACACGCCAGTTGCATCGGTTGCGGAGCTGGCTTGGCGCGCGGCGCGGAATCGCCACTGACCACACAGGCCGCTCGTTTCGCGTAGCCGAGGCGGGCCAGCAACGGCAGGGTAAACCGTTGCGCTTTGTTGGTGACGATCCCCCATGGCGACCCGCGCCCTTCCAGATCCCCGAGAAGCTGATCGACGCCGGGGAACAGCGTCGTTTCGACGCAGATGTCCTGGCTGTAGTAGCGCAGGAAGCGCTCGTAGAACTCGGCGTAGCGCGCGTCCCCCGGACGCATGTCCAGGCCGGCTTTCAGCATCCCGCGAACCCCCTGCGAGGTCAGCGAGCGGAGCTGTCCGGGCGGAACACCCGGCAGAGCCAGGTCGGCACGCAATCGATTGAGCGCCGCGGCAAGATCTGGCGCGGTATCGGCGAAGGTCCCGTCGAGGTCGAAAAGAACCGCTTCAAACATCCTTGAACGCATGCAGGAGGTAGTTCACGTCGGTGTTTTTCCCGAGCGCGCAGTGTCTGGTCAAGGGGTTGTAAGTCATCCCTCGCAGTTCGTCCGGATCGAGACCGGCATTTCGCACCCAGCGCGAGAGTTCCGACGGCTTGATGAACCGGGCATAGTCGTGGGTGCCCCTGGGCAGCATCCGAAGGACGTACTCGGCGCCGACCACGGCCAGCAGGTAGGCCTTCGGGTTGCGGTTGATGGTCGAGAAAAAGACATGCCCTCCGGGTCTGGTCAGCGCCGCACACGCAGCGACCGTGCTGGCCGGATCGGGAACATGTTCAAGCATTTCCATGCAGGTCACCACATCGTAGCGGCCGGCTTGCTGAGTCGCCAGCTCCTCGGCCGAGATCTGGCGGTAGTCAAGCTCTCGGCCGCTCTCCAGCAGGTGCAATCGGGCAACGGCCAGCGCCTTTTCGGAAAGATCGATGCCGGTCACCGTCGCGCCTTTTTCGCACATTCCTTCGGCCAGCAGCCCGCCGCCGCAACCGACGTCGAGCACGGCCTTGCCGGCGAGTTGGCAGTGGCCATCGATCCAGTCGAGGCGCAGCGGGTTTATGTCGTGCAGCGGCTTGAAATCACTGTTCGGATCCCACCAGCGGTGGGCAAGCTGACTGAATTTGTCGAGTTCGTGCTGGTCGGCGTTGATCATGATCCTGGCGGTATCCATGGCAAGTGGTGCGCAACAGGCAGACTCCGGTCCACCGTCCGCCCGCAGCCGTGCTGCACACCGTGCAGTCGATCGAACGTGCGCACCGGGCGATCAGCGGCCTGCGAGCCGGGGTGGCGGTCAGCGCCCACCGACGCACACGGTCTGGGCTGGCAGAACGAAAAAGCCCTGCCGAAGCAGGGCCTCCCGTAAGACTGACGGATTACTTGGTGCCGATCAGTTCGATGTCGACACGACGGTCAGGCTGCAGGCACTCGATGACCTTCTTGCTCTTCGGACCCGCGCACTGGCCAGGCTTGGTAACCGGCTGCTTCTCGCCCTTGCCTTCGGTGTACACGCGGTTGGCTTCGACACCCTTGCTGACCAGATAGGCCTTGACCGACGCGGCACGCCGCTCGGACAGCTTCTGGTTGTAGGCATCCGAACCCAGGCGGTCGGTATGACCAACGGCGATGATCACTTCCAGCTTGATCTGCTTGGACATGGCGACGATTTCGTCGAGCTTGGCCTTGCCCATCGGGCGCAGCGTCGCCTTGTCGAAGTCGAACAGCGCGTCGGCAGCGACGGTGATCTTGTCACCAGAAGGCTTGGGACCCGCTGCAGGCGCAGCCGGAGCGGCAGCCATCTTCGGTTCGCAGACTTCCTTCGGCAGCAGGTCCTTGTCACAC
>DPSD01000548.1 GCA_003538495.1 Accumulibacter sp. | reverse complement strand
AGGACCCGGACATCATCATGGTTGGCGAGATTCGCGACATCGAGACAGCGGAAATCGCGATCAAGGCCGCGCAAACCGGTCACATGGTGTTGTCGACGCTGCATACCAATGACGCTCCGGGGACCCTGACCCGCCTGATGAACATGGGCATTCCGACTTTCAATCTGGCCTCGAGCATCCTGCTGATTACCGCGCAACGCCTCGTCCGCAGGCTGTGCACCTGCAAGCAGCCGCTGGATACACCGGTCGAGACCTTGCTGAATGCCGGCTTCACGGAAAACGACCTGGATGGGAGCTGGACGCTTTACGGGCCGCGCGAGTGCGAGCGCTGCAAGGGCAGCGGCTACAAGGGACGCGTCGGTCTCTACGAGGTAATGCCCGTGACCGAGGCGATTCAGCGCATTATCATGGCCAACGGAACGGAACTCGACGTGGCCCACCAGGCCCGGAAGGATGGCGTCAACGATCTCCGCCGGTCCGGATTGCTGAAGGTCAAGCAAGGGCTTACGTCTCTTGACGAGGTTCTCGGCAGCACCAACGCTTGAAGACGAGGGAAGAATGGCGACCGCAGCGAAAACCACCAGAAGAGCCGCGCCAGAAGTCAAGGAATATACTTTTCTCTGGGAAGGGAAGAACAAGGCTGGAAAAATCGTTCGCGGCGAACAGCGCGCCAACAGCGACACCGTCGTGCGAGCCACTTTGCGGCGCCAGGGGATTGTCGTCAGCAAGGTCAGCAAGCAGCGTTTCAAGGGCGGGCGACAGATCACCGAGAAGGACATCACGCTGTTCACGCGCCAACTGGCGACGATGATGAAAGCGGGCGTGCCGCTGCTGCAGACTTTCGACATCGTCGGTCGAGGACACGACAACCCGTCTGTAGGCAAGCTGCTGCTCGATATCAAGTCCGATGTCGAGACCGGTAGTTCATTGTCGCAAGCGTTCCGGAAATACCCGCTGCAGTTCGACCAACTGTACTGCAACCTGGTCGCTGCTGGCGAACAGGCGGGCATTCTCGAGACGCTCCTCGACCGTCTGGCCAACTACAAAGAGAAGATGATCGCCATCAAGTCGAAGATCAAGGCGGCGCTATTCTACCCGGTGGCGATTATCGTCGTCGCGTTCGTCATTACAGCGGTGATCATGATCTTCGTGATCCCGGCATTCAAGGAGGTCTTCAAGAGCTTCGGTGCCGACCTGCCGACACCAACCCTGGTCGTGATCGCCATCTCGGACTTTTTCATCGAGTACTGGTGGGCGATTTTTGGCGGCATCGGCGGCTCGCTCTACGCCTTCTTCTATACCTTGAAGCGATCGGAGAAGATGCAGATCGCATTCGACCGGATGTTCCTCCGCCTGCCGGTCTTTGGCGACATCATTCGCAAGTCGGTAATCGCCCGCTGGACGCGCACACTGGCGACCATGTTTGCTGCCGGCGTGCCGCTGGTCGAGTCGCTGGAGTCGGTGGGTGGCGCGGCCGGAAACTATGTCTACAAGGCCGGCACCAGGCAGATCCAGAGTGAAGTCAGCACCGGCACCAGCCTCACCTCGGCGATGCAGAACAGCGAACTCTTTCCGAACATGGTGAACCAGATGGTGGCCATCGGCGAGGAATCCGGTGCCCTGGATGCGATGCTCGGGAAGGTGGCCGATTTCTTCGAGGCCGAGGTCGACGACGCCGTCGAGGCCCTGTCGAGCTTGATGGAGCCGATGATCATGGTCGTCCTCGGGGTGCTGATCGGCGGCATGGTGATTGCCATGTACCTGCCGATCTTCAAGCTGGGCGCCGTGGTCGGCTGATGCCGGCCGTGCTCCCCGCCGATCTGGCGCCGACGCTGTTTCCCGTCATTTGTGGTCTGCTCGGGTTGCTGGTCGGCAGCTTCCTGAATGTCGTCATCCATCGCCTGCCACGGATCATGGAGCGCGACTGGCGTGTTCATTGCGCCGAGCTGTGCGGCGAGCAGCCGCCGGTCGGCGAGCCGCTGTCGCTGGCCAGGCCCGGCTCGCGATGCCCCGCTTGTGGGCACGCGATCACCGCGATCGAGAATGTTCCGGTCCTCAGCTGGCTATTCCTGCGCGGACGTTGCTCGGCGTGCGCGGCGCCGATCTCGCCCCGCTACCCGCTGGTCGAGGCCAGCAGCGGCGTGCTGAGCGCCTTCGCCGCTATTCATTTTGGTTATGCCTGGGCGGCACTCGGCGCGATGCTGTTGATCTGGTGCCTGCTGGCGCTGACCTGCATCGACTTCGACACGCAGTTGCTGCCCGATTCGATCACCCTCCCCTTGCTCTGGGCTGGCCTGCTGTTCAATCTTGGCGGCACCTTCGCCGACCTGCACTCGGCCGTGATCGGGGCAGTGTGCGGCTATCTGGCGCTGTGGTCGGTCTACTGGGCATTCAAACTGACCACCGGCAGGGAGGGCATGGGTTACGGTGACTTCAAGCTGCTCGCCGCGCTTGGTGCCTGGCTTGGCTGGCAGATGTTGCCGCTGACCATCCTGCTCTCGTCGCTGCTTGGGGCAGTGGTCGGCATCGCACTGATCGTCGTCGCCAAGCGCGGACGCAGCGTGCCGATCCCGTTCGGCCCATATCTGGCGGCGGCAGGCTTGCTGGCGCTGTTCTGGGGGAAGGGACTGACGCGCGCCTATGTTGGGCTGCTGTAGCCGCATCACCCGGCGCCAAGAGTCCTCGCGGTCGGGCGAGGGCGGGTGAACCCACTGCTGCTTCGAGTATAATCCACGTTTTTCCTGCGCTTGCCGAGGGTTAGCCATGCCGATTTACGCCTATCGCTGCGATTCATGTGCTTTTGAAAAGGACCATCTGCAAAAGCTCAGCGACCCGGCATTGTGCATTTGTCCTCAGTGCGGGCAGACGACCTATCGCAAACAGGTGACAGCAGCCGGCTTTCAGTTGAAGGGAACCGGCTGGTACGCGACCGACTTCAAGGGTGGCAACAAGACCCCAGCGACTGCGCCCGCCCAGCCCGAAGACGCCGGGAAGGCGCCGGCCAACGCCGGTGCCGCCCCTGCTGCTGCCCCCACTACCACCGCCCCCGCCGCCGCTTCCGGCAGCACACCCGGTGTTGGCGCTGGCAGCTGATGAAACGCTACTTCATTACCGGCCTGCTGATCTGGGTGCCCTTGTCGATCACCGCCTGGGTGCTGGTGCTGATTGTCGGCACCATGGATCAATCGCTGCACCTGCTGCCGGCGGCGATCCACCCGCGCACGATCCTCGGTTTCGATATCCCGGGTGCCGGGGCGATCCTGACCCTGCTGATCATCATGGTCACCGGCTTGCTCGCTGCCAACTTCATCGGCCAGCGGCTGGTGTCGTGGTGGGAGCAGCTGCTGGCACGGATTCCGGTGGTCAACTCGATCTACAACAGCGTCAAGCAGGTTTCCGACACGCTTTTCTCGTCGTCAGGCAACGCTTTTCGCAAAGCGCTGTTGATCGAGTATCCGCGCCGAGGTACGTGGACGATCGCCTTCCTCACCGGAAGACCGGGCGGCGACGTGGTTCGGCATCTCGACGGCGACTATGTCAGCGTCTACGTCCCGACAACGCCGAATCCGACCTCCGGGTTCTTTCTGATGCTGCCGAAAGCCGAGGTGATCGAGCTGGACATGAGCGTCGATACGGCGCTCAAGTACGTGATCTCGATGGGCGTCGTCGCGCCACCGCCGAGAACGCGGCCGGTCGCCGCGGCCCAGACCACTACCAACACCTGACACCAGTAATCGGGAAATTCATGCGTACTCATTATTGTGGACAAGTCAATTCACAGCTGATTGGCCAGGAGGTACGGCTCTGCGGCTGGGCGCACCGGCGCCGGGACCACGGCGGCGTGATCTTCGTCGACCTGCGCGACCGCGAGGGCCTAACGCAGATCGTCTGCGATCCGGACCGTCCGGAGATGTTCGCCACCGCCGAGCTGGTCCGCAACGAGTTCTGCCTGAGGATTACGGGCAAGGTCCGTGCGCGTCCGGCCGGCACGGTCAACGCCAACATCGCCAGCGGCGAGGTCGAGATTCTTTGTCACAAGATGGAAGTTCTCAACGCTTCGGTAACGCCCCCCTTTCAGCTTGACGAAGAAAACCTGTCGGAGAGCATTCGCCTGCTGCACCGGGTGATCGACCTGCGCCGACCGCAGATGCAGAAGAACATGCGGCTTCGTTACCAGACGGCCCGCGCCTTCCGGCGTTTCCTGGATGAGGCCGGTTTCATGGACATCGAAACGCCGATGCTCACCAAGAGCACGCCGGAGGGCGCCCGCGACTATCTGGTGCCGTCGCGTGTTCATCCGGGACAGTTCTTCGCCCTTCCCCAGTCACCGCAACT
>DPSD01000336.1:2319-2627 GCA_003538495.1 Accumulibacter sp. | reverse complement strand
GGTGCTCGGGCGATCCGACAATCTGCGCACCCTGTTCAACAAATTCCCCGAACTCGATGAGGCTTGCCTGGTCCTCGGCATGGCGTTCAACGAGCAGCGAACCTTCGGGATGGCGCTGCAAGGGGAGATGGTGCAGCGTGATGTGGTGCAAACCAGCGTCAGCTTCTCGGACCATCGCGCACATCTCTGTGGTCGCGACGAATCCCGCTTGCGGCGTGTCGTGGGGGTGCAGGTTTTCGAGTACCTGCTGGCACAGGCCCTGTCGGAGATCGGCGAGGAACGCGTCGAAAGACAGGAACTGGAAGGCA
>DPSD01000336.1:0-2031 GCA_003538495.1 Accumulibacter sp. | reverse complement strand
CCCTGCGCCTGCTGCAGCAACAGGGACCGGGCCTCGGTTCAATGTTTGGCTCACAGCCGGCAGCACGTGGTGAGCAAGCCAGGCTGGAGGCAGAATTACTGGACAACGAACGGCAACTGCAAGCCATAGGTGGCGGCGAAACGGCGTTGGAAGCAGAACTCGAATGTCTGCAGGCGGTACTGGAAAACCCTGGCCGCTATCTGCGCGTCGAGCAGAAGCAGTTGCGGCTGACCACGATGAACGTCGTGACCGAGAAAACAAGCAATGAAATGGCCGCCGAGATCGATTTCGCCATCGCGGAGCTGACGGGTGCCCAGAAGGTGCGGCGGGCTTTCGTGCTCGCACGCGTCGCACGCAGCGAGGTGCCGTCCCCGGCAAAGATCAATTTTGACGATGCCGCGCGTTATCTCTGAGGCTTGCCCGGCAACTTGCGGCGAAGGCATGTGCGCCGCGCCGCGGCTTGCTGGCGCCGTCGACAGCAGGGTGCATTACAAACCAGGACATTGGGCGTGTGTTTTCACGTCCGCCATACGCCGAGGAGCGTCAGAATGACTCAAGAGGAACTCCGTGACCAACTGCTTTCGCCAGTCCTGCAATGGACCCGGCTGGGGCGGCAGAGCAGCGAATTGATCGTCGGTTCGCTGGAGGTGATCAGCGAACGCAGCAACGGTCTGCTGCGCGGCGCCATGCGGCGTGACCCGCATGACTGGAACGAAATGGGTCTGATGACCAGGGAGAAGCTGACGGTGCCGATCGAGGCCGCGGTCGCCATGCTCTCGGCGATCCCGAGCCAGGTGCAGCAGTTCGTGAGCGAGAGCACTGCGGCAAGCTCGGCAGTCGCCGGCAGTGCCCTGGCCCTCGCCAGCAGTCGCAGCCCCGCGGAGTTCAGCGCCCGCCAGGCAGCGTTTTGCAGCGCCCTGACCGGTCTCGCGGTGAATTGGTATCAGCTCTGGGGCCGCGCTGGCGCGGTCGTCGAGGAAGGATTGCGGCCGATTCTACGTCAGGTCAAGAGCAACGCGGAACGACTTGGCGACCGCTAGTTTTGGCATCGCCGTCAGCGGGACGGTGGCTTGAGCCGCGGGCCCGCGTACCCGAATCAAACCGCCATCACGATTGCGCCGTAGCTCGCCACGGTGGCGTCGCGCGACAGCAGCCGCATGGGCTCGGCCGTGGCCTGTGCAACGAGAATCCGGTCGAACGGATCGGCATGCAGCGGCGGCAGGGTTTCGACCACGACGGCGTGCCGCCAGGCTACTGGCAGTTCCCGGTAGCCGGCTGCGGCGCACAGCTCGGCAGCACGAGCTCCGCTCACCGGCATTTGGCCGCGCCCAAGTGCGTGCTTGATGGCAATTTCCCAGATCGAAGCGGTACTGACATAGATTTCGTTCCCCGGGTCGGCGATCAGGTCGTGCGCCATGGCGCCCAGCCGGGCGGACCCGGTCAGCGCCCACAGGACAATCTGCGTATCGAGCAAGAGTCGCACGATTACTGTCCGCCGAGGAACAACGATGCCACTTCGGCGTTGTGTGTGTCGATGTTCTCGGGTACCTCGAACTCGCCCCGCGCCAGTCCGATGCGACGGGATACATCCTCCTGGATCGGCACGAGGCGCGCCACCGGCTTGCCGTTGCGGGAAATCACGATCTCGTTTTCTGCGCCCGTGGCGATCTGATCGATCAGGCGCGAGAGATGGGTTTTGGCGTCGAACAGGCTGACGGTTTGCATGCGCTTGCTCCAGAAATTGATTTGACTAGTCTAGTCAAACCAGACTAGTCAAACCAGAAAGTTCTGACAAGATCTTTGTAATCTTTCAAAGAGGTCGTTTTGGCGGCATGGACGCCGCCGCTGGTGTTGACACTGACCGGCTGTCCGGACGCTTCAGTCATTGCGGCGGCCGCCGGCGATGGCGCGCAGGAACTCGTTGCGCAACTGCGTCGAGCGCTCGAATTCTCCGCTGAACGACTGGGTGATCACCCGCTCGTCGCCGCGCCGGTCTTCACCGAGCAGCAGACACAACTGCTCGGCTTCGAC
>DPSD01000010.1 GCA_003538495.1 Accumulibacter sp. | reverse complement strand
GCCGGGATCAGGAAATCTGAAGGTGCTCTCGTCTGGCATTTCCTTCACCTTTGATCTCGTGAAGGCGTGCCTGGTGCAGGCGGCGAAGGAGAAGCTTGGCCTAGAGCTTCATTGAGTTCCAGCGCGCAGTTGAGATAACACATGGCGCCGTGCTCGATCAGCTTCTTGCCCATTGAGTTCTTTTCCTGGGTGGCGCTCTGGAACTTTCTTCGTGCCAGGGCGCGCCATCTTGCTTGAAGATTTTCCAGTCTTTCGTCTGCCATTGCCTTTCTCCGGTCATCCGCCCTTGCGAGCGTTGAGCACCTCCAGTGCCGCCGACTCCATCGTCCGCAGCGCGTCGAACAGCTCGCGGCGCCGGCGCTTTTTAACGCCAAGGAGATCGCAGACGGTCGGCAACACCTCGTAGCGCAAGCCGATCACCCCGCCCATGCCGCCCACCGCCCACTGCGTCTGCAAGGCCGCGAACACCTCCACCGCCTGCCAGTGCTCGGGCCACACCTCGCAACCCTCGCCGTCGTCGAAGTCGCCGGGCTCGAAGCCCATCGCCAGCAGCCCGGCGTCCAGCGGCGCCTGGCACAGCGCCTGCGCCGCCGCGGTCAGTTTCCCAGGCGAGACTCGAACAGCGCGCCGATGTAGGCGCCGACCAGGTCGCGGCCGGCCGCCGGGTAGGTATCGAGCATCCCGGCCAGCGCTTCGCGCGAGAAAGGCAGCGGCTGCTCATCGGCGTCGAGCACCTCGGACCAGCCGACCATCACCTCGCCCAGCGACACGAGGTGATCGACGCCCTCGCGCGCCTTGATCCAGGCCTGCATCCCGGCCTTGGTCTGGTAGCGCCACTCGACCTGGAAGACGCCCGGGTCGGTGGCGCCGGGGACGGTGATCCGGGCTTCGGCGGTGAACGTCGCCGGCGGATTGACGGTCTTGAACATCGCCGCCCCTTAGGTCGCGTAGCGCACGGGCTGCGCCGAGAAGGCCAGCGAGATCGGCGTCTTGAGCACGTCATTGCCTCCGATCTGGGGAACGCGGGCGATTGACCAGGTGGCGTTGGCGACCAGCTTGCTGCCGTTGCGGAAGGTGATGAGGAGGCCAACCGGGGTCTTGGCATTGTCGGCGGCGAGTACCGTGGCGTACCACGGCAGGGTGATGTCATCGTGGGTGATCAGGTTCAGGCGCTGCGGCGAACGGATCGTCGGCGCCTCGCGGCTGTCCTCGTCGTCCACCTCGGTGAGGTCGATGAATTGCTGCTCGCCACCCGAGCTGCTGATACCGTCGGCGCGTACCTGCGAGAGGTTGGTCCAGCCGGTGGCCGCGGCGATGCGGCGGATCGAGCCGATGCCCTGGCCGGCCGGGAAGTTCGCGGTCGCCACCGTGTTGATCCCTTCCAGCGTCACGTCGTTGGTGGCCACCGTCTTGGCGCGCACGATCCGCCCGTTGAGCCGGCCCCATCCCGAGGTCAGCTCCAGGTAGTCGCCGACGACGACGCCGTGCGACGCGCCGAGCGTGGCGACGGCCTCGGCGGCGTTGGTCAGCGCCGACATGGCGACGGACGTGCCGTAGGTCGAGGCGATGGCAAAGATGGTTCCGGAGGTTAGAGTGCGTGCCATGCTTGCTGCTCCTGTAGGTTAGGTGGTTGGCGGCTGAGGGGTGGGCGTCACGCGCCCTCGTCGTAATAGGCGGTGGTCCAGGTTTCCTGCCACCACATGTGACCGTCACGAAAAGCCGCCAGCGTGCTCTGGCGCCTGGCCAGCAACTCGTGCTCGGGGTCAATGCTCCAGCCCAGCAGCGCCGCCCGGACCTGGCCGCGCAGCGCGTCCATATCGGTCTCGGCGGCCTCGCCGGTGGCGTCGGCGACATTGCGCACGACCAGCACGATGGCCAGGGTGACGCGCACCAGCTGGCCCTCGCCGTCGTCCAGGTCGGTGTCGGTATCGCCCGCCTCGTCGACGGTGAAGACATAGGCGGCCGGCGTCGCCGGCGGGTTGTTCTCGGTGGCGCGCTGGAAGCCGGCGGCGCCAGCGACCAGCTTGAACGCCGGCACTTCGGCCAGCAGGCGGGCGATGATCGCGGCGATCATGATTCAACGCTGTTCGTGCGGGCAAAAACGCGCGGCTGCGTCTCGAACTCGACCGTGCGCGCGGTTGGCGACACGGCCAGCGCCGCGGCGCCTTCGAGCTGCGAACGGCCGGCGGCGATGTCGCGCAGGTAAGCGCGCGCATCCTCGTAGTCGCGCCGCGCCGCCTCGCCTGCCGCGTCGCCGAGCAGGCGGTAGCGGGCGATCACGCAGGCAATGCGCAGGATGCTTGCCGACACCGGCGAAACTGGCACGCTGTAGCGCACGCCCAGGTAGCTGTCGATCTCGGCGTCGGCGTCGGCCAGCGCGTGGTCGACGCCGAGCACCGGCAGCACCGTCTCGCGCTGGGCGACGTCCTGCGCGTAGCGCTGTTCGAGGTCGGTGCGGGTGGCGTAGGTCACGCTATTCTCCAAGGCCCGCCGGGGACCCAAATTCCGCGATTGGAAT
>DPSD01000011.1 GCA_003538495.1 Accumulibacter sp. | reverse complement strand
GGCATGCATCGTGCGCACGATTCCCTGAGCGGCATGCCGCTGGCGATCGAGCCGACGACCGGCGAGGTCCACCTGCGTCACCACGTCAGCCCGTCGGGTTATTATCGGGGCAAGAAGGTCGTCAAAAGCGCCGGCGAGTGATTCTGCTGGCTTGGGTGAGCGCCTTTCCGTGATGGTGAGTTGCCAGTCCTGGTCTGTCATCGGATGACCATTACCGTCGCCATCGACTGCATGGGAGGGGACCACGGTCCCTGCGTGACCGTTCCGGCAGCACTCCAGTTTGTACGCGATCGTTCTGACGTGCGCGTCATTCTGGTGGGTCTCGCCGAGAGCATTCGCCCTTTTCTGGGCGACGCTGCGATCGGCCGGGTTGCCGTACGTCATGCCACGGAAGTGGTGGCGATGGATGAGTCGCCGGCACTGACGCTGCGCACCAAGAAAGACTCGTCGATGCGTGTCGCCATCAACCTGGTCAAGCAGGGCGAGGCGGATGCCTGTGTTTCGGCCGGGAACCCCGGCGCGCTGATGGCCATTTCCCGATTCGTCCTGAAGATGCTGCCGGGGATCGATCGACCGGCGATCTGTGCGGTGCTGCCCACGCTCACCGGGCACACGCATGTGCTCGATCTCGGCGCCAATGTCGATTGCAGCCCAGGGCATCTGCTGCAGTTCGGAATCATGGGCGCTTCGCTGGTTTCTGCCATCGAGCATCGAGATCGACCAACGGTCGGGATGCTGAACATCGGCGAAGAGGACATCAAGGGCAATGATGTCGCCAAGCGGGCTGCCGAGTTGCTTTGGGAGTCGGGTTTGAATTTCGTCGGTAATATCGAAGGTGACGGGCTCTACAAAGGCGAGGCAGACGTCATTGTTTGCGATGGCTTTGTCGGCAATGTCGCGCTCAAGGCTTCGGAAGGTCTGGCACAACTGCTGGCTACTTTCCTGCGGCAGGAATTCCGGCGCAATCTGTTTACCAGGCTGGCGGCTGTGGTCGCCATGCCGGTGCTCAATAGGTTCAAGAAGCGGGTTGACCATCGCCAGTACAACGGCGCCACCCTGCTCGGCTTGAAGGGTATCGTCGTCAAGAGCCATGGCTCGGCCGATGTCATTGCTTTTACGCGCGCGCTGCAGCGTGCTGCAGATGAGGCCAGTAGTGGCGTTCTCGCACGCATCAGCGAACGCGTTGCGCAGCAACAACCGCTTCAGGAGACCGCCTAACATGTTCTCCCGCATTACCGGGACCGGCAGTTTTCTGCCCGGCCCCCCAGTCAGCAACGATGATCTCGTGCACCGTGGCATCGAAACCAACGATGACTGGATCGTCAGTCGTACCGGCATTCGCTGCCGTCATCTCGCGGACCAGGGCGAGACTTCCAGTGATCTGGGCCTGGAGGCGAGCCGTCGGGCACTGAACGCCGCTGGTCTTGAGGCGTCCGATCTGGATCTGATCATTGTGGCGACCTCGACCCCGGATTTCATTTTTCCGAGTACCGCCTGCTTGCTGCAGGCCAAACTCGGGAATCATGGAGCTACGGCGTTTGACGTGCAGGCGGTTTGCAGCGGCTTCGTCTACGCGCTGGCGATTGCCGACAAGTTCCTCCGTTCGGGGAGTCATCGGCGCGCTTTGGTGGTCGGAGCCGAAGTCTTCTCGCATATTCTCGACTGGAATGATCGAGCCACCTGTGTGCTGTTCGGCGATGGTGCCGGTGCAGTCGTTCTGGAGACGTCCGATCAGCCGGGAATCCTGGCAACCGCCCTGCACGCCGACGGTGCGCACCACGCTATCCTGTCGGTGCCGGGTGGTGTCAGCGGCGGTCGGGTGACGGGCGATCCTTTCCTGCGTATGGATGGGCAGGCGGTGTTCAAGTTTGCTGTGCGCGTCCTCGCGGAAGTTGGCGAGGAGTGCTGCCAGGCGGCCGGCATCGCATCTTCCGATATCGACTGGCTGATTCCGCACCAGGCCAATATTCGCATCCTGGAAGCCACGGCCAGAAGAATGAAAATGCCGATGGACAAGCTGGTTGTCACCGTCGACCGGCATGGCAACACGTCGGCTGCCTCGGTTCCTCTGGCTCTGGATGAGGCCATTCGCGATCGACGCATGCAGGCCGGACAGAAGATCATGCTCGAAGGCGTTGGTGGTGGTTTCACCTGGGGCGCAGTTCTGTTCGAATTCTAAAGGAAGTATGCATGGCGTTCGCTTTTGTTTTTCCCGGTCAGGGCTCGCAAGCGGTGGGAATGATGGCGGCCTACGGCGATTCCGCGGTGGTGCGTGCCACTTTCGCCGAGGCTTCGGCGGCACTCGACCAGGATCTCTGGAAATTGCTTGCCGATGGCCCGGCCGAAGCCCTGGCACAGACCGTCAATACCCAGCCCGTGATGCTGAGCGCCGGGATTGCGGTCTATCGCCTATGGCTCGACATGGGTGGCAAGGTGCCGACGCTCCTCGCCGGTCACAGCCTCGGCGAGTACACCGCGCTGGTGGTCGCCGGCGTCATTGCCTTCAAGGATGCGGTGCCGCTGGTTCGCCTGCGTGCGGCGGCGATGCAGGAAGCGGTCCCCGCGGGCGCGGGGGCGATGGCCGCCATTCTCGGGATCGATGACGATAGAATTGCCGCGGCCTGTGCCGAAGCCAGGGTGGCCGGCAGCACTGCCGAGGTGGTTGAACCGGTCAATTACAATGGGCCCGGGCAGACCGTCATTGCTGGCAGCAAGGCGGCAGTGGAACGTGCCTGTGCCGTGTGCAAGGCGAATGGCGCCAAGCGCGCGCTGCTGCTGCCGGTTTCCGCGCCCTTTCACTCCTCGCTGATGCGGCCGGC
>DPSD01000256.1:11492-11679 GCA_003538495.1 Accumulibacter sp. | reverse complement strand
CACAGCTTGTAGCCCGCACCACGAACCGTCTCGACAAGCTGCTCGGCGCTCGGTCCGAGGGCGACGCGCAGGCGCCGGATATGGATGTCGACCGTACGATCCTCGATGTAGACGTGGTCGCCCCAGACATTGTCGAGCAGCTGTTGGCGCGTATAGACGCGGCCGGGGTTGGCCATCAGAAAGCGCA
>DPSD01000256.1:0-11295 GCA_003538495.1 Accumulibacter sp. | reverse complement strand
GTGCGGTCTTCGATATAGACGTGATCGCCCCAGACGTTGTCGAGCAACTGCTGCCGCGTGTAGACGCGGCCAGGGTTGGCCATCAGAAAGCGCAGCAGGCGAAACTCGGTCGGCGTCAGGGTAATCCGGCGCCCCTCGATGTGCGCTTCATGACTGACCGTGTCGAGTTCGACCGGACCGGCGCTGAGCGTGCCCTTGACATACTCCGGGGCGCAGCGCCGGAGCACGGCCTGCACGCGTGCAAGGAGTTCCTTGGGGCTGAAGGGCTTGACGATGTAATCGTCGGCACCGCCTTCCAGCCCGGCAACGCGGTCCGCTTCCTCGCCACGCGCGGTCAGCAGGATGATCGGCAGGCCGCGCGTTCGCGCCTCGTTGCGCAGCCTGCCGGTCAGCGCCAGACCGGACCGGCCGGGCAGCATCCAGTCGATCAGGACAATATCGGGCAGCGTGTCGCGGAGCAAGGTCTCGGCGTGTTCGGCACTGTCGGCACACAGCGGCTGGTAGCCACCGCGACCCAGCGTGAACCGCAGCAGTTCCTGAATACCCTTGTCGTCCTCGACCACCAGCACCAGCGGCAGCCCGGGAGATGACTTGATCATGCCTGCTCCAGGCTCTTGGCAGGGGCAGCGGTGTGCCGGACGTCGACCCCACTGACGATATAGATCACGTTTTCAGCGATGTTTGCCGCGTGGTCGCCGACCCGTTCGATCGCCTTGGCGATCCAGATGATGTCCAGTGCCTCGGTGATCGTGCGTGGGTCTTCCATCATGTAGGTGATCAGCTGCCTGAGGATGGCGTTGAAAGCGTCATCGAGCGCCTTGTCGGCGCCGATGACCTGACGGGCGGCGTCGACATCCATTCGCGCGAGCGAGTCCAGCGCAATCCGCAGCATGTCGGTGGCCAGACGTCCGCAATGGTGGATGTCGGACAGCCGGGGGATGCGCTGGCTGCCTGCGCGTTGCAGCCGGCGCGACATGTTGGCGATCTTGGCGGCCTTGTCACCGCTTCGCTCGAGGTCGGTGACGATCCGCGAGATGGCCATTACCAGCCGCAGGTCGCGCGCCGTCGGTTGCCGGCGGGCAATCAGCAGGGTGCAGGCCTCGTCGATCGCCACCTCGTGCGCGTCCACTTCGCGGTCGGTATCGATGACCTGTTGCATCGCCTCGAGCTGGCCGGTGCTGAAGGCCTCGATGGCCGCCAGCAACTGCCTTTCGACCAGGCCGCCCATCTGCAGGATGCGGGTGCGGATGTGTTCAAGCTCAAGGTCGAACTGCTTGCTGAGATGGTCGCTCATGAGGTGGGCTTGCGTCCGTAAAAGTAGGCTGCGGGCAGGCTACGGCGACAATGTTACCGGAAGATGACGGCACCGCGGAGGGAGCGCAGGATCGCGTCTGATTGTCTGGTGCAAGGGCGGCCGCGGAGAGCAAGGATGGTTATAATCGCAGCTCCGCTCCCCCGGCGTCACACCGGGACCACCCATTCCTGGATCGGCCCTTGTGAACTCGAGCCTGCTGCTTGCAGCGATACCCGCTACAGCCTTCGGTGCGTTCTTCCTGCCGCTGCTGCTGCAACGCTTCGGACGTGGCGCCGCGTCGCTGGCTGCAGCGGCGGTGATCAGCAGCTGCCTGGCGCTGGTAGTACAACTGGCGCCGACCATCTTTGCCGGGCAGACGGCACTTGCACGGCTGCACTGGTTGCCCGCCTACGGACTGGACCTCAGCCTGCGCATGGACGGTCTGGGGCTGCTGTTCGCCCTGCTGATTTGCGGCATCGGCCTGCTGGTCGTGCTGTACGCTTTCTACTACCTGCCGGACAGCGATCGTCTGGGCCGCTTTTTTTCGATTCTGTTGCTGTTCATGGCGGCGATGCTCGGTGTCGTGCTCTCCGAGAACATCCTGCTGCTGCTGGTCTTCTGGGAAATCACCAGCCTGTCGTCGTTTCTGCTGGTTGCCTACAGCCACGGCAAGTACGAGGCACGAATCGGCGCCCGCATGGCCCTGGCGGTCACCGGCGGTGGTGGCCTGGCGCTGCTCGCCGGATTATTGCTGCTCGGCCATATCGCCGGCAGCTACGACTTGTCGGTGATCCTCGCCGACGGCGCGCAGATTCGGACGCACGCGCTCTACGCGCCAACGCTGATCCTGATCCTGCTCGGCGCGTTCACCAAGTCGGCGCAGTTTCCCTTTCATTTCTGGTTGCCAAACGCGATGTCGGCGCCGACGCCGGTATCGGCTTACCTGCATTCGGCGACCATGGTCAAGGCCGGAGTTTTTCTGCTGGCGCGTCTGCATCCGGCGCTGGGCGGTACCGACCTGTGGTTCTGGCTGGTCAGCGGCACCGGCGCAATCACCCTGGTCTACGCCGCGGCAACAGCCCTCTTTCGGCACGACATCAAGGGGCTGCTGGCCTACTCGACGATCAGCCACCTCGGCCTGATCACCCTGCTGTTCGGTCTCGACACGCGACTGTCGATCGTCGCCGGCGTCTTCCACATCATCAACCACGCGATTTTCAAGGCCTCGCTGTTCATGGCCGCTGGCGTCATCGACCACGAATGCGGGACGCGCGACATGCGCCGGGTCAATGGCATGTTCAAGCGAATGCCGATCACCGCCACGCTGGCGATCATCGCCGCCGGTTCGATGGCCGGCGTGCCGCTGCTGAACGGTTTTCTGAGCAAGGAGATGTTCTTCGCCGAAACCGTCGGTCACCCGCAGTTCGAAGCGCTCGCCTGGCTGCTGCCGCTGGTCGCGACCATTGCCGGGATCCTTGCCGTCGCGTACTCCCTGCGCTTCGTCCACGACGTGTTCTTCAATGGCGAGCCGATCGACCTGCCGCGCCAGCCGCACGAGCCGCCGCGCTGGATGCGCGCGCCGATTGAACTGCTGGTGCTGCTTTGTCTGCTGGTCGGCATTTTTCCGCAAATGACCGTCGCGCCGCTGCTCAGGGTCGCCGCCGCAGCAACGCTGCAGGCACCGCTGCCGGCTTTTGAACTGGCGCTGTGGCACGGTTTCAATCGGCCCCTGATGATGAGTTTGCTGGCCCTGGCCGGCGGCATTTGCATTTACGCGCTGCGCGCGCCGCTGTTCGCCTGGCAGACGCAACTGCCGACGATGCACCCGCGGACCGCTTTCGAGCGCGCCTACCGATTGCTCGCCAACGCCGCGCGAGCTGGCGTCGGCCTGCTCGACAATGGTTCGCTGCAGCGCTACAACGCGCTGTTGTTTGCCTTTGTCCTGATGCTCGGCGGCTGGGCCTTTTTCTCGGGACCCGAGGCCAGCATCCGGCTGCCGGTCCAGCCGGCTGGCGAGGCGGCGTACCTCGCCCTGTTCGCGCTGCTGCTGGGCAGCGTCGGAGCCACCCTGCTGTACCGGCAACGCTTGCTGGCGGTGATCCTGGTCGGAGTTGTCGGGCTAGTCGTGGCAATGGTCTTCACCCGCCTGTCTGCGCCCGACCTGGCGCTGACTCAGCTCGCCGTCGAAACCGGGACGATCGTCCTGATGCTGCTGGTGCTCTACTACCTGCCGACACGCGCGTCACCGGCGAGCAGCGCCAGTCGGCTGGTACGCGACCTGCTGCTGGCGATGCTCGCCGGCGGCGGTCTGACGCTGGTCACCTTGCGGATGCTCGCCACACCGTTCGAAACCATCTCCGGTTTCTATCTGCGCGAATCGGTACCCGGCGGCGGCGGCACCAACGTGGTCAACGTGATCCTGGTCGACTTCCGCGGTTTCGATACGCTCGGCGAAATCACCGTGCTGGCGATAGTCGCCCTGGCTTCACACGCCCTGCTCGACCGCCTGACCCTGATCGCGCCGCGGACCGATAGCGATGGCCGGCCGTGGTCGAGCGAAGCCCACCCCTTGTTTCTCTCGATGCTGATGCGGCCGCTGCTGCCCCTGGCGCTGACCGTGTCGGTCTACATTTTCCTGCGCGGACACAATGTGCCCGGTGGCGGTTTCGTCGCCGGCCTGATCACCAGCGTCGCGCTGGTCGTGCAATACCTGGCCAACGGCAACGCCTTCGCCCAGCAGCGCCTGCCACGCAACGCCGCCGGACTGCTGGCGCTGGGCCTGCTGCTGGCGACCAGCGTCGGCATCGTCAGCTGGCTGTTCGGTCGTCCCTTCCTGACCTCCGCGCACGGCCACGTCTCGCTGCCGCTGATCGGCGAGTTCGAGCTGGCGTCGGTGATGATCTTCGATCTTGGCGTCTACGTGGTGGTGGTCACCGTCGTGATCACGGTTCTCTCCGGACTTGGCCGGCTCTCGGAACGTGCTCACCGCGGGCAGGCGGAGGTGTAATGGAAGTACTGCTCTCGATTGCCATCGGCGTGCTCACCGCCTGCGGGGTGTTCCTGATCCTGCGCTCGCGCACTTTCCCGGTCCTGCTCGGGCTGACCCTGCTGTCGTATGCGGTAAACCTGTTCCTCTTTGCCAGCGGTCGTCTGCGGATCGACGCCCCGCCGCTGATTCGCGCCGGCGCCAGCTATGCCGACCCCTTGCCGCAGGCGCTGGTGCTGACCGCCATCGTCATTGGTTTCGGGATGACCGCCTACCTGGCGATCCTCGCCCTGCGCGGCTTGTCGGAATCGGGCGCCGATCACGTCGACGGCCGCCAGGAATGATCCACGCGCACGCGCCGATCCTGCCGCTGCTGCTCCCGCTGGCGGCAGCCCTGCTGCAGATGGCTTCGGGCCGCCTGCCCTTCCAGCGTGCGGTCGGACTGCTGGCGACCGGCCTGCTGGTGCTGCTGACCGGCTGGCTGACGCTGCTCGCCGACGACGGCCAATTGCGGGTCTACGCGCTCGGCGACTGGCCAGCGCCGTTCGGAATCGTGCTGGTAGTCGATCGCCTGGCAGCGGGGATGACCCTGCTCACTGCCGTTCTCGGCTTCCTGGTGCTGCTCTACGCCAGCGCCGGGTTCGACGAGGAGGGCCTTCACTTCCACCCCTTGTTCCAGTTCCAGCTGCTTGGCGTGCTCGGCGCATTTCTCACCGGCGACCTGTTCAATCTCTTCGTCTTCTTCGAAATCATGCTGCTCGCCTCCTACGTCCTGCTGGCGCACGGCGGCGGCCTGACCCGGACGCGCGCGGGAATCACCTACGTGGTGCTCAATCTGGTCGGCTCGGCGGTGTTCCTGATCGCGCTGGGTCTGCTCTACGGTACGCTAGGCACCCTGAACCTGGCCGACGTGGCACGCGTCCTGGCGCTGCCCGGCTATGATCGCTCGCTGGCCAGACTGGCCTGTGCGCTGCTGGTCGCGGTGTTCGTGCTGAAGGCCGGGCTGTTGCCGCTGTCGTTCTGGCTGCCACACACCTACAGCGCCGCTGGCGCGCCCGTCGCCGCACTTTTTGCGATCATGACCAAGGTCGGCATCGTCGCCATCCTGCGCGTGCAGGCCGTCGCTCTGGCGCCGGCGATGCCCGACCTGCTCGATCACTGGTTGACCACCCTGGCGCTGGCCACCATCGTTTTCGCCGCTCTCGGCGCGCTGGCCGCGGCTCGTCTGCGCGCCCTGGCCGCATGGCTGGTACTGCTCTCGGCGGGCACCATGCTGCTCGTCCCGGCGCAGGCCAGCGCCGAAGTCAGCGCGGCGGCGCTCTACTACCTGGTGCAATCGACGCTGGCCGGCGCCGCTTGCTTCCTGCTCAGTGACCTCATCGCCGCACAGCGCGGCAAGGTTGCCGACCAGTTCATGGCCGGGCCGCCACTGCAGGCGACCTGGCTGAAAGTCGCTTTCCTGGTCCTGGCCACCACCGCCGCCGCCTTGCCGCCCTTCTCCGGCTTCATCGGCAAGCTGATGCTGCTGAGCAGCTTGCGTTCGGCCGCCGCCGCGCCGGTGATGTGGACGGTCCTGCTGACCAGCGGCTTCGTCGTCATGGCGGCGCTGGCGCGCGACGGCTGCTACCTGATCTGGAAACACAAGGCGACGGCCAGGCCGTTGGCGCTCGAAGCGATCGGCTGGCAGCGCGCGACCGCCGTGTTGCTGCTGGTCGCTGCCGGACCGCTGCTGGCCCTTCTGGCTCGCCCGCTTGCGGACTACACCGCCCGTGCCGCCGCCCAACTGCATGCGCCTGGCGGCTACGTGACCGGCGTCCTCGGAGCCAGCGCAACGAACCGCGAGGCCGCACCATGAGGCGCGCGATCCTGCCGCGCCCGGGCCTGTCGCTGACGGTCTTTCTGCTCTGGGCGGTAATCACCAATGCCGGCTCGCTCGGCCTGCTGGTGCTCGGCGCCGGGCTGGCGCTGGTCATCCCGCTGCTCACCCGCAGCTTCTGGCCCGATCCGCCGCGCCTGGTTCGTCCCTGGCGCGCAGTACGCTTCATCGGCGTTTTGGCGCTCGACATCGTCACCGCCAACTGGCGCGTCGGCCGCCAGGTCATCGGGCCGCTGCACCGGCTGTCGCCGGCCTTCGTCGAGGTGCCGCTCGACCTGCGCGACCCCTTCATCGCCACCCTGCTCGGCAGCATCGTATCGCTGACTCCGGGAACGGTATCGATCGACGTCGACCAGCAACGCTGGGTGCTGCTGGTGCACGCCCTTGACGTTCCCGACCCGGAAGCGCTGGTGCGCGAGATCAAGGAGCGCTACGAACTGGCGCTCAAGGAGATGTTTGCATGCTGAACGCGGCCATCGAAATCGCCTTTGTGCTGATCGGCGCGGCGCTGGCGCTCAACGTCTATCGGCTGCTGGTCGGACCGGATACCACCGACCGCATCCTGGCCCTCGATACCCTGGGAATCAACACCATCGCCCTGCTGGTGCTTTACGGAATCAGCCGGGCCAGCACCGCCTATTTCGAGGCGGCCCTGGTGCTGGCGCTGCTGGGCTTCGTCGGCACCGTGGCGCTGTGCAAGTTTCTCCTGCGCGGAGACATCAGCGAATGAACGCGGCGACCGAATTCGCCATCTCGCTGCTGATCATTGTCGGCGCGCTGTTCGTCCTGCTCGGATCGATCGGCCTCGCCCGCCTGCCGGATTTTCTGATGCGCCTGCACGGCCCGACCAAGGCCACGACGCTGGGGGTCGGGGCGATGCTGCTCGCCTCGGCGGCATTCTTTTCGACCACCGCCGACGACATCAGCCTGCACGAACTGGCGCCCTTGTTCTTCCTGTTCATCACCGCACCGGTGACCGCGCACCTGCTGGCCAAAGCCGCCATGCACCGCAAGTCGAAGTCGCGCCCCGCCGACGGCCAAGGCCAGACCACGCCCTGAGCAGCCGAGGCGGCCGAGGCGGCCGATCGCTCAGGCCTGTGGCTTAGTCCATGGCCAGTGCTAGAATCGCGCCTCCGGACTCGCGGGTTCGGTGCTTCAACAGGCCTCGCCGGGCACGTGGCAGCGGTCAAGAGCGACAAGCGACAACAAGCCGACAACAAGGAACAACACAGGATGGCTGAGGAAGGTCAGTTTTTTCGCCCGGTAAAGGACTTCTGCCAACGCAAGGTGGTCACCTGCGGTCCGGACGATCCGCTGGTTGACGTGGTCCGGATCATGCGCGAAAAAAACATCTCCAGCGTCATCGTCTGCGAGAACAAGCTGCCGAGCGGCATGATGACCGACCGCGATCTGCGCAACAAGGTCGTCGCGTCGGGCGCCGACCCGTCGGCGCTGGTGGTTCGGGAAATCATGAACAGCCCGCTGTCGGTGATCGGCGAGGACGACCTGCTCTACGAAGCGCTGTACCGCATGTCGCGCCGAAAAATCCATCGCCTGGCGGTGGTCGATGGCAAGGGCCGGCTCTCTGGAATCATTACCGACAGCGACATCATCCGCCTGCAGTCGCACTCGCCGCAGCAGCTCGTCCTCGACATCGAGAACGCCACCGACATCGACGAAGTGAAGGCCGTGTACGAGCGAATCCAGGGCCTCGTCCTGCATCTGAGCGGCAGCGGCACCAACACCCGCGACATGGTGCGGATGATCGCCCACCTCAACGACCAGATTCTGTTGCGCCTGATCGCGCTGATGCGCGCCGATCGCTTTGCCGACCTGCCTGACCGCTTCGCTTTCGTCGTCCTCGGCAGCGAGGGCCGTGGCGAGCAGACGCTGCTCACCGATCAGGACAATGCCATCGTCTACGGCGACGAACTGAACGCCAACCAAATCGACCGGATCGAGGAATTCTCGAAGGTCCTGGTCGATTCGTTGATCACCATCGGCATCCCACCGTGCCCCGGCGGCATCATGGCCAAGAACAAGGAGTGGCGGCGAAGCATCGGCAAGTGGCACGAGCAACTCGACCGCTGGCTCCAGACCCCGACCCCCAAACACGTTCTCAGCTGCGGCACCTTCGTCGACATCCGCACCATCTACGGCGACCCTTCGTTTGAACGGGACCTCAAGGCCCACCTGTACCAGCACGTGCAGCGCGACAAATTGTTCCTGATGCGGATGGTCGAAAGCACGCTGCGCTTTGCTCCGCCGCTGGGCTGGTTCGGCAAGGTCAAGGGGGAAAGCGGCGGCGAACACTCCGGCATGCTGGAGATCAAGAAGGCCGGTATCTTTGCCATCTCCGAGGGGGTCAAAGCGCTGGCCATCCAGGCCGGAAAGCTGGAGGGCAGCACACACCAGCGCCTTGAAGCGCTGGTCAAAGACAAAGTGGTCAACCAGAAAATGGCCGACAACATTGCCGAAAACTTCGGCTTTCTGGTCCTGATGCGCTTGCGCGGGCAGGTCGAAGCGGTGCGCGAAGGACGCACGCCGGACAACTACATTCCCCTAGCACGCCTAAATATGATGGAGCTTGGCCGGCTGCAGATTGCCCTCAAGGGGGTCGAGAAATTCCAGGAGTTCATCAAGGCCCATTTCAGCCTTCATTTGCTCAGATAACGGCCTGCGGCACGGCGGCGTCAGCGCCCGCCCGTCTTCGGCGCAGCTCGCGGGGCAAATGGGATGCGCGCGACAGCGCCCTGGAACGGCTGGACTCAATAGTTGGTGGTTTCCGAGTCGTCGGCCTTTTTTACCCCCGGCTTGCGACCGCGCGCCGGGGTCGGCGGATCGCACGATAGCCGGCAGCTGGTGCCTTCGATCTTGCGGCCATCGATGTAGCGGGTCACCCGGCAGCAGATCAGGTCGCCCAGTGCCGCAAGCCGCGCGACTTCGTCGCGCAAGTCGGCGATCGGGATATCGAGCGACTGCGCGATATCGACATCAAGCTGTTCGCCATTGGCTCGCAGGAAACCAAGGATCGCATCGGTCATTCTGACACTCCCAAAAAAATACGTTCGCCGGTTGACGAAACGTCCTAGTGTGCGCCGCACGCACCGTTCTGGCAAATCCTGCCTGCAGCCACACGCCGCAAGGGGTGCCTTCGGCCCGGTATGGGCAGCTACGCGGTGGCGTGCAAACCAAGACCACAGCGGCCCGGGTCAGGCGCAAAAAAACCCGGTGCCCAAGGCACCGGGTCGTGAGGAACGTGCCTGGCTAACAACGCATCGCGGGGCAGCGACGTGCCGCGTCCCGCTGCAGCAGCCTCAAGCAGTTTTCTCGAGCAGCCTGGCTACCGGCGCGGCGGTGGCCGGGGTGTCGGCCGTCACCGGTGCGGTCAACTGGCCGGCGTTGGCATACGCCGTACGGGCCATGGCCATCAGCATCTTGCCGCTCGCCTTGGCGAAGTCGAAGACCGGAGGCGCACTCTTCCGCCCTTTATCGACCACCGCGACGAGACCACCGCTGGCCTGCGAAAGCTGGCTGCCGAAGAGGCCGACCATGGTGTTCGACGTTTCGCTGCAGATCTGGTACGTGCGGCGCGAGTAGGCCACCGACTGCGAAACCGCCGAAATCGCCATCGGTTGCTGCAGCGCTTTCAGGCCGGCTAGATCCCTGACCGCAGACAATGCCTTGAAATTCTCGGCGTTGCGTGCTGCGACGGCACGCGCGGTGTGCAGGTTCAGCGCCGCAAGTTTGCCGACACCGTCAAAGGACGCGTTGATGGCGGTCTTCAGCGTTTCAAGGCCAGCCATGCTGGATTTGGTGAATTGCTCAGCGACGTTGTACACGATATTCTCCTTGAAGTTGCGAAACTTAAACAGTGTTAAACAGTGCCTCGGCTTCGCATCACCTGAGGCTATTTGCTGCAGTGCAGCGGATAAGCCATTTTAGTCTTCAGGCGGGGTTTGTCAAGACTTTTTGTTGCGTTGCAGCAATTGCTGCCGCAGATTGGCGACGAGCACCGCGATCGACTGCCGAAAGCAACGACCAGGACTCGAACGGAGCGGACCCGAGCCAGCCGACTCACGCCTTTTCCCGGAAGGCACAGCGAACAGCATGCGAGAACCGACCCCCTATCAACTGATCGGCGGCGAAGCGTCAGTCACCAGCCTGTGCGCCCGCTTCTACGAACTGATGAACACAGTGCCCCAGTTCGCGACGATTCGGGCCCTGCACCCCGCCGAACTGTGCGCGTCGCGCGACAAACTGTTCATGTTTCTTTCCGGCTGGTTGGGCGGACCCGACCTCTACGTGGAGAACATCGGCCATCCGATGCTTCGCCGTCGTCACCTGCCGTTTGCGATCGGAGAAGCCGAGCGTGACCAATGGGTGGCGTGCATGCTACTGGCGATGGAGTCGATCGGCGTCGAGGAAGCGCTTCGCCAGAAGTTGCTGCTGTCCTTCTTCAACACCGCCGATTTCATGCGCAACCAACCGCCCTAGGCGCCCGCGGTTTTTTTGCAGCGCAGCACGAACGGTCCCGTCTGTGCTAGAATAACGGCCCTTCCTGAGAGGCTTGACCCTAAATGTCCCGCACCATCCGTAACATCGCCATCATTGCCCACGTCGACCACGGCAAGACGACCCTGGTTGACAAGCTGCTGGTGCAGGCGGGCAGCTTCTCCGCGCACCAGCACATTACCGAACGGATGATGGATTCGAATGACCTCGAGAAAGAGCGCGGCATCACCATCCTGGCCAAGAACCTGGCCGTCGACTATGCCGGAGTGCACATCAATATCGTCGATACCCCGGGACACGCCGACTTCGGCGGCGAAGTCGAGCGGGTGCTGTCGATGGTCGATGGCGTCCTGCTGCTGGTCGATGCCGTTGAAGGCCCGATGCCGCAAACCCGCTTCGTCACCAGGAAGGCACTCGCTCTCGGTTTGAAGCCGATCGTCGTGGTCAACAAGATCGACCGCGATGGCGCGCGTCCGGACTGGGTGGTCGACCACACCTTCGACCTCTTCGATAAACTCGGCGCCAACGACGAGCAACTCGATTTCCCGGTAATCTATGCTTCGGCCATCAACGGCTACGCAACGCTTGATCTGGCCAGGCCTTCGCCCGACATGCGGCCGATGT
>DPSD01000253.1 GCA_003538495.1 Accumulibacter sp. | reverse complement strand
CAAGTTCTGAAGGTGGAGCATCAGGCCAACATCCTCAAGGCATAACAGTCCAAAATTCTATCGGAATGGCAGCCTGCCCGCGCGCAAATCTTCAGCCGTCCGAAACACATAAAGAGCCAAAAAAAGACTCCCTCAGCCCAGACAGCTTGGTGATACCGTGCGTCTCGTCGCTCGCCTTGGCGGCTACCTCGGCCGTGCCAACGATCCGCCCCCTGGACATCAAATCATGTGGCAGGGCTATGCCCAGCTTCAGACACTGTGCGATGGCTTTTGCCTCAACAAGCGAAACTCGTGGTAGTCAAAGATGTCGGGCAAGGGCAGCGCTAGACAGCCAGTCGATCAACGAAGCGGACGATCGCCTCGACGACCGCATGCGGCTGATCGCGGTGCGGCGAGTGGCGGCAGTCGGCCAGCTTCAGCAGTTCCACACCGGCGGCAGCCGCGCCGACGGCCTCGGCGATGCACTCGATCTGGCGCATCGTCGCGTACTCGTCGTGTTCACCCTGAATGGCGAGTACCGGACAACGAATTGCCGCCAGGCAGGCGGTGATGTCCCAGGCGCGAAATTCGGGAGCCAGCCAGATCTCGTGCCACGCCTTGAAGACCGCATCCGGGGCACGATGATAGCGAGCCAGTTTCTGCCGCCGCTCGCTGTCCGCATACGACTCGGTCGCCCGGGCGATGCCGGCGAGCGCCTTCTCCTCGACGAACACATGCGGCGCCAGAACCACCAGTGCCGCCACCCGCTCGGGGAAAACTGCCGCATGGATCAGCGCGATCGAGCCGCCATCGCTGTGCCCGATCAGCACCGGTCGCTCGATGGCCAGCGCCGCCAGCAGCGGCGGCAAGTGCTGCAGCGCTTCTGCATGCAGGTAACTGGGCTTCCGGGCTGCGGCCAGGGGGGCCGACTGTCCGTGGCCCAGACGCGACCAGATCAGCGTACGACAACCGGTCGCCTGCGCGACGCTGGCCGGAAAATCGCGCCACAGCGCGACGCTACCCAGCCCCTCATGGAGGAAAACCAGCGTCGGACGGTCGCTGCGCTGCCCCGGGATAAGATGGTATTCGAGCTGCTGTCCATCGACCTCGACAAAGGCCACGCTCAGACGACCAGCAGGAACTCGCGAACGACCTGGATCTGGGCGTCGTCGAGAAACATCGGGGCGTGCCCGGCGCCCGGGATTTCCGCCGTCCGCGGACGCGGCCCGCGGGTCGCCATCTCACGCAGCGTGTCGCGGGTCAGCACCGTCGAGTCGGCACCGCGGACGACCAGCGTCGGGCAGCGGATGCTGTCATATAGTGGCCACAGATTCACGTCGCCGGCCTGCAGTTCGTTCCGGAACGGGCCGCCAATAGCGGGGTCGTAGCGCATCTCGAGGCGTCCATCGGCGGCATGCTGCAAGCTGAACTCGGTGAGATGCTGCCACTGGGCGTCAGTCAGGCGACCGAATGGCTGGCTGACCAGGCGGACGTACTTCTCGGCGTCTTCGTATGTATCGAACCTGGGTGCCCGACCAACGTACTCGCTGATCAGCTGCAAGGAGGCCACGGGAATCAGCGGCCCGACGTCGTTGAGCACCAGCCGGGCAATTGGCGAGTCCTCCTGGCTGGCGATCCACATGCCGATCACGCCACCCATCGAGGTGCCGAGCCAATCGACCGATTCGACGTCGAGGCGGGCCAGTAACACCAGCAGGTCGGCCACATACTGCGGAAAAACATAAGCCGACGGATCGCGCAGCCAGCCACTGCGCCCACGCCCGACGACATCCGGGCAGATCACGCGATAGTCCGACGCCATCGCCCGCGCCAGTTCGTCGAAGTCGCGGCCATTGCGCGTCAATCCGTGCACGCAGATCAGCACCTTCGGATTGTCTGGATCGCCCCACTGCGTGTAAGCCATGCGGTGCAGGCCGGAGGCCGATGCACAGCGCACCTCGCGTTCGACGCATCCCGGCGTCTCTTCAGCCAGCCAGCGTGCGATCTCGGCACGGACACTCATGTGGTGGTTCTCCCTGCAAATTCCATTCTCTTTGGCCTTTCGGGGCGACGGCAAGCCTGCAACTCTAGCACAAGCCCTGAGCCCGGGTCGAAGGCAGGCCCGCTCGCGCGCCGTCGCTGGGCCACCGCTGTCTGCTGCCGCCGCCGGCGCCAATGGCAGCGATCCAGCCGCACTGGCATGTGCGAAGCGCCACCTGCGTTCTGCTGAACTTCCCGGTGTGTCTGTTTTTTGCCCGTAAGCGGGAAATAAGCCGTGCCCAAGCCTCATCGGAGTTGACAACCCCCCCCGGCAATAGAAAACAATAGCGTGACCTTACAAGATGTTAGCTTATACAGTTAAAGTTTCTTGTAACTGCCATCCGTGTACAACTCGTGCAGATCAGCAGACGAATCGCCTCAAGAATAGAGCCCAGACAGCCGTTGCCAATGCATCAGCTGGACCACAGCCAGAGAAACTCTCTTCAAGGAGAGAACATCATGAGTATCCTGGATCACCCCGCACTTCGGTCCGTTCGCAGTCTCGTGGGCCACTTCACCAAGCCGAATCTCTCGGATACGGAATTTCTCCAACAGCAACTGGCCGTACTCGAAGCGTATATAGAGCCCTTTCCCGCCGATGAAAGGGACTTCCGCGCCCTGGCATGGATCGAAGCCAATGCCAAGCAGTATCGGCACCAGTGGCAACAGCAGTCGGCCGCCGGCAGACGTGATCTGCGATCCATTTTCTGGGGCTGGAGACCTTTCGGAGTGGCGCAGGCGACGCGCTTTCTGCACCCGAACGGCTGACCAGGCACCTCGCTCCGAGACCCTGAAGCCTGAGCAAATCAGCGCTGACAGGCGATGCCGCCAGCTCGGTCCGCGTGCGAGCCCTTGCTCGGCACAGGCGTAGCACCCTTGCCATCATCGAACGAACGCTCGCCTCTGATGCAGGACCCTGGCCCTTTGCTCCACTATTCCTGCCAGTAACGGCGATATTCCGCTCGATACGCGGAGACCGTGATCGTGTCGGCCAACTTGATGCGTATCGCGCCGTCGCTATCGCTGCGCCACCGCCGACTGGCCGCGTAGCGCTCAACGACCTCGGGCCGCGGGTGACGGAAACGGTTGCGGTAACCGACCGGAAAAATCACCTCGCGGGCGCCGACCGCGGCGACGAACTCGGCTGTCGACGAAGTCGCACTGCCATGATGCGGCGCCAGCAGTACCTCGCTACGCAGCAGCGCCGGTGCCCGCGCCAGCAGCGCCTGTTCGTCGCGGGCCTCGATATCCGACGTGAGCAGGACGCTGCCGGCAGCGTTTTCGACGCGCAGCACGCAGCTCATATTGTTGGTCTTGGCGGCCTTGCGCCGGTAGTCGTCCGCCTGCGGGTGCAGGACGGCAAAGCGCACGCCGTCCCACTCCCACGCCTGACCAGCGACACAGCGCTCGCCCGGCAGCTCCGGCAGCGAACTCAGGGTTCGGGCAATCGGCAAGGCTTCCTGGACGGCGGCGACGCCGCCTGAATGGTCCTTGTCGCGATGGGTGATGATCAGCGCGTCGAGCCGGTCGACGCCGGTCGCGCGCAGATAGGGGACGACGATGCGCTGCCCGGCATCGGACTCGGCGCTGTACAGCGGCCCGGTATCGTAGAGCAGCGCGTGTTCAGCGGTGCGTACGACCACCGCCAGTCCCTGGCCAACGTCAAGCACGTCGACCCAGGCATCGCCCGGCGCCGGCCGGGCGGCCGGCCAGAACAACGCCGGCAGCAACAGGCACAGGCCCAGCCAGCGCGCCGGAAAGCCGCGCGGCAACAGCAGCCAGACCACGCCCAACAGCGCCACCAGCGTCGCCGCCAGGGGCGGCGCCGGCTGTTGCCACAAGGGCCAGCGCGCCAGCCAGTCGAGAAAACCCATCAGAGCAGCCAGCAGCCAGTGGCCGACGTACAGCAGCGGCGGCCAGGGGACGATCGCGAAGAGCAGCGCCAGAGGCGCGATCAGGAAACTGACCACCGGGATGGCGAGCGCATTGGCCAGCGGCGAAACCAGCGAGAACTGCTGGAACAGGAGCAGCAGCAGCGGCAGCGTCCCGATGGTCACCGCCCACTGGGTGGCCCCCCAGCGGGCGATCGCCGCTCGCCAGCCACGCTCGACCCCGAGCCGCGCGCTGCCAGCAAAGAAAAGCAGGCCAACGGCGGCGAACGAGAGCCAGAAGCCGGGTGAGAGCACCGCCCAGGGATCGAGCAGCAGTACCAGCAGCAAGGCCAGCAGGAGGCTGCGACTGGCGCCCAGGTTGCGCCCCGACCACAGCGCCAGCGCGACGACGCTCAGCATGTACAACGTCCGCTGCGTCGGCACCGCGAAACCGGCGAGCAGCGAGTAGCCGCAAGCCGCCAGCCAACCGGCGGCGATCGCCGCTTTCGGCGCCGGCAGCCATAGCATCAGCCGCTCGCTGCGCCGCCAGAGCCCGCCGATCAGGGCGGCAAACAGCGCCGCCACCATGGTGACGTGCAGACCGGAAATCGACATCAGGTGCGTCACTCCGGTCTGCCTGAACAGGCGCCACTGCTCGGCCGAAATGGCCTGCTGGTCGCCGATCGCCAGCGCCGCGAGAATGCCGACGTACGGCGCCTCCGGCAGCACCGCCAGAAACGAGCTGCGAATCCGCTCGCGCAGTCGCTCGATGGCGTAGGCTGGCGTCAAGACGAAGTCGTCCAGACGCTGCGCAACGGCGCGAGGACGCACATAGCCGGTCGCCCGCACACCTCGCTCGAACAACCAGGCCTCGTAATCGAAGCCATGCGGGTTGGCGTTGCCATGCGGCCGTTTCAGGCGAACGGTAAACCGCCAGCGCTCGGCCGGGCGAACAGCCAGCGCTTCGCGCCACTCGTCGTCCTGGCGACCGTGATACCAGGAGAGCATGATCCGCCGCGGTAGCCGGGCGGCCGGCTCATCGTTCGACTCCACCGACTCGATCTCAAACTCGAAGCGCTCGCCGCGCTCAAAGCGGTGCGGCAGCGCCGCGACCACCCCGACGACCTGCAGATCATGGCCCTCCAATTCTTCCGGCAGGCGGTCCTGCAGCCGCTGCCCGGCGAGCAGCGCCGCCCACGCCACGCCCAAAAGCGCACAAGCAAGCGCGGATAGGACGCTCAGCGCCGGCTGCTGACGCCGGCGACCAAGCCAGGGCAGCAGCAAGGGCGCGCCGACCAGCACGGCGAGCACCAACGGCCAGCCCGGCAGGCTCTCCCGAGTCTGCAGAAAGCCGACACCAATGGCGAAGGCGAGAATGTTGATGCGCATGCTGCATTAAAACCGGAAAAGAACAGCCGAGCGCGGGTTTTATGGCCGGAATCAGGCCAGGCCATGCGGCCTCCAGGCGCCCGATTGCATGCACCGGATAGACTGCCTGGCAGCTGTCTTGTACAGTGCGAACCAGCTGCCAGTGGCCAGGAAGCAGGCAGCGAGTCATTGGCTGCGCGGCCTGCGGCCTGCCCTCACCTTCCGGGTGATGTCCTTCACCGCCCGGCAGAACCAGCAAAGGACCCTTGATGAGAAATCATTGTGCCGTGTCGATGACGCTCGCCGTCCTGCTCGCAGGCTGCGCCGCAGCCCCAATCACCGCGACGCCGGCCGCTACGGAGGTCTGTAAGCCGACCAGCGAGCAGGAAATCGCTGCCTTGTTCGAGCGCTGGAATCGCTCGCTGCAGACCGGCGACGCGCGACAGGTCGTCGCCAACTATGCCGAGCGCTCGGTCCTTCTTCCCACGGTATCGAACAAACCGCGACTCAGCGCGGCCGAGAAGGAGGATTACTTCCAATATTTCCTGAAGAACAAGCCGGCCGGCAAGATCGACTCGAGAACCATCGCGATCGCGTGCAACACCGCGGTTGACACCGGCCTCTATACCTTCACCTATGGCACGACCGGTGCTCAAGTCCAGGCGCGCTTCACCTACACCTACAAGTGGGACGGAACGCAATGGCTGATTACCAGTCACCACTCCTCGGCGATGCCGGAGAAGAACTGAGCCGCTGACCAGCCTGGTCCGGCGCGGTCAACGGCTCGACCGCGGCCGCCGGGATGGCGCGGACAAACGACTCGCGCAGCGATGAAAAAAGATCAACGCAGGATCAGCCGAGCTTGAAGCGGCGAACCTCGGCGTCAAGACCTTCCGAAAGTCGCTCCAGTTGCGTCGCCGTGCCGGCAGTCCCGGCGACCGCCGCGCTGTTCTCCTCGGCCATCCGCGCCACTCTCTCGACGTTTCGCCCGATCTCGGTGCTGACCTTGCTTTGTTCGTTCAGGGCATTCGAGATGTGCGCAACGCTGTCCACCACCTGGCGCGCGTTGCCACCGATCTCGGCCAGCGATTCGCCGGCCTCGGTGGCCAGCGCAACGCCGGCCGCGACGCGACTGACACCGACCTTCATGCTCGCCACCGCGTCGCGCGAACCGCTCTGAATGGCGCCAATCATGCTCGCAATTTCCTGCGTCGACCGGGTCGTACGCTCGGCCAGCTTGCGCACTTCGTCGGCGACCACGGCGAAACCACGACCCGCCTCGCCGGCACGTGCGGCCTCGATTGCCGCGTTCAGCGCCAGCAGATTGGTCTGGTCGGCAATCTCCTTGATGACGTTGACGATTGCCGAAATCTGTTCGGAGCGTCCGCCCAGGTCGGCGATGATCGACGCCGACTGGTTTACCACCTCGGCAATCCGCTCGATCTCCTGCACCACCTTGCCGACGGCCCGGCTGCCATCGGCGGTCAGCTGGTCGGCGCTACCGGAAAGCCGGGTGGCGTCCTGCGCGCTGGCCGCGAGGTTGTCGATGCCGGCCGTCATCTCTTCGACTGCCGCCGCCATCGCCGACGCCGCGTTGCTCTGCTGATCGCTGCTCTGCCTCACCTGTAGCGACGATGCCGCCAGCCTTCTGGTCGCCTCCAGCACTTCACCAGCGCTGCGCTGGACGTTCCGGATCAACGCGCGAAACGCCCCGGTCATCTCGTTGAGGCTGTCACCGACCAGTTTCAGCTCGTCGCTGGTGCCCAGATCGACAGCAACGCTCAAGTCGCCGGTGGCGATCGTGCGCGCGTTCGCGGCCAGGCGATTGATGCTGCCGACGGTGGCGTGGTAGAAGCCAATCGAGACGTAGGCGTAGATCAGGAGAATCAACGCCGACAGCGCGATGTTGATCCGCAGTTCGCGCTGCGCGCGCTCGATGCGCTGCTGCAACAGCTTTTCGAGAGTCGGGAAAAGGCTTTCGAACATTTCCTTGTAGCCCTTGTCGATCGCCGCGGAGGTCAACGCAAAATAGTCGGCAGGTAGCGTCTGGTAGCTGCCCGAGAGGATGTCCTGATTCACCAGCGCGCTGACCTTGTCGGCCGCCACACCCATGTCCCCGGCGGCAGCGTCGAGCGAAGGCTGCAGCCCGGGGTTGTAGCGCGAGGTCCGTTCCAGGTTGCGGCGCAAGCCACCAACGGCTGAATTGATTCGCGCCAGCAGGACCGTCAACTCGACTTGTTGCGCCATCACCAGCGCTTGCTTTCGGGTCAGCGCCGCCGTTCCGAGCGCCCGCAACTGGCCCATGCTCTCCAGCGCCAGCGGCAACTTGTCTACCACCGTATCGATCAGATAGGTGGAATCGATGTCGGGATCGTTGGTCAGCGCGTACTGATCGGCAACGGCCCTCTGGAAACTCAGCAAGTCCCCGATCAGCCGGGTATGGCTTGCAAAATTCTCGCCGACGATCAGATCGAGACCATCCTTCGCGATCGCCGTCCAGCTTTCCACGATGCCTTTCCAGGCGTCGCTCGCCGCCAGTTGCGGCGGCAGCGCGCTACCCAGGGTCTGCACGGTCGCGCTGACTTGCTGCTCGGTCGCTGCGCGCGGCTCCTTCATCTGCTCATTGCCATTCATCACGCCGGCGGAGAGCCCCCGATGCACCTGCAGATACTGGATCAGGCGGGCGCCCGGCTTGATCACCTCGAGACCCACCAGCTCGTCCTGCGAATGGTCTATCACCCGTTGCAGACTCTGGTAAAGGGTCACCGCCAGGAGCGTAATCGCCACCAGCGCCAGCACCCCCATGATCGCAAACTTCCTGGTGAAACCAAGGCGGTTGAGCAGCGCAATGGCGGGGGTGAACAGGGTGTGCATTTCGAACGGTCTCCAGGTAAACCCGCAACCACGTCAACGGCAGACAGCGCCCGAACTTGAGCCGCCTCGCGCGGCTTGTCAGGCGCTGGACGACTGCAAGCGCCCGTCGCTCAGCGTCAGGATCCGTTCGGCCCGGGCGGCGATCGTCGGGTCGTGGGTGACGACCACGAAACTGGTCCGCCGCGAGCGGTTGAGTTCGAGCATCAATTCGAAGACGCCGGCCGCTGTCTGCCGATCGAGGTTGCCGGTTGGCTCGTCGGCCAGCACGCACGCCGGCTCGGTCACCAGCGCGCGGGCGATCGCTGCCCGCTGGCGCTCGCCGCCCGACAACTCTGACGGCGTATGCTGCAGGCGGTGCGCCAGGCCCACCTCGCCAAGAACGGTCGCGGCCCGCGCCTGAGCCTGGTCTTTCGGCATCCGTCGGATGATCAGCGGCATGGCGACGTTCTCCAGCGCGGTAAACTCCGCCAACAGATGGTGAAACTGGTAGACGAAACCCAGATGACGGTTGCGCAGGATGCCGCGCTGCGCTTCGCCGATCGTCCGCAGGTCGTTCCCCATCAACTGCACGCTGCCGCCGCTCGGCGCATCCAGGCCACCGAGCAGATGCAGCAGGGTGCTCTTGCCGGAACCCGAGGCGCCAACGATCGCCAGCCGCTCGGCGACCTGGACTTCGAGGTCGACCCCGAGCAGGACCGGTACGTCGGTGTCGCCCTGGCGATAGATCTTGCTCAGGCCCTGACAGGCCAGCACCGGCTCACTCATAGCGCAGCGCCGCCGCCGGATTGACGCGTGCCGCGCGCCAGCTCGGGTAGATCGTCGCCACCAGCGCCAGCACGAAGGCGACGCCGACGATCGTCGTCACGTCGCTCCACTGCAGCTCCGAAGGCAGGTTGGAGATGTAGTACACCTCCTTGGCGAGAAATTGCGTTCCCAGCATCCGCTCGATGAACGGCACCACCACATCGACGTTGAGCGCCAGCGCGACGCCGCCGGCGACGCCGAGGCCCAGGCCGATGAAGCCGATCAGCGCTCCCTGGACGATGAACACCAGCATGATGCTCAGCGGGCTGGCGCCGAGCGTGCGCAGGATGGCGATGTCCGCCTGTTTGTCGGTCACCGCCATGACCAGCGTCGATACGATGTTGAACGCAGCAACGGCGACGATCAGCGACAGGATGATGAACATCATGTTCTTCTCGATCTGCACCGCGCGAAAGAAATTGGCATGACTGCGCGTCCAGTCGCTGATGTAGGCGTCGGCGGTCAGCGTGCTGGCCAGCGACCGCGCCACCCGCGGCGCCACGAACAGGTCGTCGAGTTTCAGACGCACGCCGGAAACGCGGTCGTCCATGCGGTACAGACGCTGCGCGTCGGCGAGATGAATCAGCGCCAGGCCGTTGTCGTACTCGAACATGCCGACCTCGAACAGCCCAACGACGGTGAAGGTCTTCAGGCGCGGGATCACCCCCGCCGGGGTGACCACACCCTGCGGCGCGATCAGCGTCACGCGGTCCCCGACGAAGACGTCGAGCGCGCGCGCCAGCTCGCTGCCGAGAATGATGTTGAAGCTGTCGGGGCGCAGCTCGTCAAGCGTCCCGCTCTTCATGTGCGGGCGGAAATCGGCGACCCGGTCTTCCAGACCGGGCAGGATGCCGCGCACCAGCGCCCCGCGCACCAGCTGCCCGGAGGACAACATCGCCTGCGCCTGGACGAAGGGCGCCGCAGCGAGCACGTGCGGCTGGCCGGCAGCCTGCTCGGCCACCAGTTCCCAGCCGGCCATCTCGCCGCTGCCGCCGGTGATCTGGATGTGCGAGACGACCGCGAGGATCCGCGACCGCAACTCGGTCTGGAAACCGTTCATCACCGACAGCACGACGATCAGCGCGGCAACGCCGAGGGCGATGCCGAGCATCGAAATCAGCGAGATGAAGGAGATGAAGTGATTGTGCTTCTTGGCGCGCGTATAGCGCAGGCCGATCAGCAACTCGTAGGGCAGGGCCATCAGCGGCGGGAGATCATCTCGGAGGGTACTTCGAAGCGCCGAAGCGGCAAAGGCGCTATGCTACACTTTTCCGGCGTTGGCTGCCCTGCCCCGGCGAACGCGCTCAAACGCCCACGATCAAGCCCGGGCACCTGGCCGCCACAGCCCCCAGCGCCAACCCCGCTTCAGCCGTCCACTCTCTCGATCCAGCCGCCATGCAGCTCACTCTCGTCGTTCCCGAACTGATCTGGCCGGAACCGGACGACCGCCACACCCTGGATGCCCTGCGCTGCCCCGGCCTGACCACGCTGATCGCGCGCAGCCGGTTGCGACGGCGTCCGCCACAGTCGCTCGAAGCGACCCTCGCCGACACCTTCGGCCTGTCCGAAAACGTCCCCTACGCCGCTTTTCGGCTGCTCGGCGAAGCCAGCGCGCCAACCGCCGCCGACGCCTGCTGGCTCTGTGCCGATCCGGTGCACCTGCGCCTCCACCAGGAGCGGCTGATCCTCGCCGA
Source organism: Accumulibacter sp. (assembly GCA_003538495.1). Next base: position 4,111 of record DPSD01000253.1, on the reverse strand, counting down.
CGGCGGCAGCCTCGGCATCGCGCTCGACGAGGCGCGGGAAATCGCCGGCGAACTCGGTCGCCAGTTCGCCGACATCGGCCGCTTTCACGTCGCGACCGCCGATCGCTGGTATCTGCAGCTTGCCGGCGACCCCGACCTGGGCCACTTCGACGTCCTGCCGCTGTCGGCCGTCGCCGGTCGTCGCCTCGGCCGGCAACTACCCGAGACGCCGCAGGCACGCGCGCTGCGCCAGCTGCTGAACGAGGTGCAGATGGTCCTGCACGGGCTGCCGGCCAACCAACGGCGCGACAACGATGGCCGTCCGACGATCAACAGCCTTTGGCTCTGGGGCGCCGGCGTCCTGCCGGCAGCGCGAGCCGTCGATTTCGCCGGCATCTGGAGCAGCGACCCGCTCGCTCGCGGCATCGGCCGCGCCTTCGGCGTGCCGGTGCAGACGCTGCCCGACAACGCCGCCGAGTTGTTGTCCCGGCTCGCCCGCGCGACCCGCGCGCCGGCCGGCAGCCGTCAGCTGCTGGTTCTCGATGCGCTGCAGGGACCGGTGCAATACGAAGACGCCGACGCCTACCGCGACGCTCTGCACGAGTTGGAGGAACGCTGGTTCGCGCCGCTGCAAAGGGATCTCGCGCGCGGCAGGATCAAGCGCCTGCAGCTGCACGCCTCGACCGCCTACGCGACGCTGGCCTGGGAGAGCAGGTGCAGCGAGCAGTGGCAACTGTGGCGCCGGCCGCTGCCGCTGGCGGCGACGGCGCAGACGCTGGCCCGGGGCGAAGGATGACGCGCATCCTCAGCCGCCCGGTCTCGCAGCGGGTCCAGTGGCAACTCGAACAACAGGGCCTGCACCCGCTGCTGGCGCGCATCTACGCCGCGCGCGGCATCGTCCAGCGCAGCGAACTCGACTACGAGTTCAAATCGCTGCTGCCACCCGCCCGCCTGAGCCGATCCGGCGAAGCCGCCGTGCTGCTGGCCGACGCCATTGCCAGGCAGGCCCGGATCCTCATCGTCGCCGACTACGACTGCGATGGCGCGACCGCCTGCGCGGTCGGTATCCGGGCGCTGCGGGCCTTCGGCGCTCACGTCGATTACCTCGTCCCGAACCGCTTCACCTACGGCTACGGCCTGTCTCCCGACATCGTCGACCTCGCAGCAAAGAGCAGCCCCGAGCTGATCGTCACCGTGGACAACGGCATCGCCAGCGTCGACGGCGTCGCCCGCGCCCGGCAGCTGGGGATCGCGACGCTGATCACCGACCATCACCTGCCGGGCGACGAACTGCCAGCCGCCGATTGCATCGTCAACCCCAACCAGCCCGGCTGCGACTTTCCGAGCAAGTGCCTGGCCGGCGTCGGCGTGATGTTCTACGTGATGCTCGCGCTGCGTGCCGAGCTGCGTCGGCGCGACTGGTTTTCCGAGGCCGGCGAACGACGCGAGCCAAAACTCGCGGACCTCCTCGACCTGGTCGCGCTGGGCACCGTCGCCGACGTCGTCAATCTCGACCACAACAACCGCGTGCTGGTCAGCCAGGGCCTGCAACGAATCCGCCAGGGCCGGCTGACGCCGGGGCTGCGAGCCATCTTCCGCGCCGCCGGGCGCGACCCGGCGCAGGCCTCCAGCGTCGATCTCGGTTTCATCATCGGCCCACGGCTCAACGCCGCCGGCCGCCTGGCCGATATGTCGCTGGGCATCGAGTGCCTGATCACCGAAGACCACGGCCGGGCAATGAACATCGCGCAAGAGCTCGACGCGCTCAACCGCGAACGGCGCGAGATCGAGTCCGGGATGCAGGAACAGGCGCTGCTCCTGCTCGAAAAGGCCGCCGACGAAGCGGCGGCGCAGCCGGCTGCCACCGGCGTATCGCTGTTCGACGCGGACTGGCACCAGGGGGTCGTCGGCATCGTCGCCGCGCGCATCAAGGAGCGGCTGCACCGGCCCGTATTCGCATTCGCCCGTGGCAACGCCGGCGAAATCAAGGGCTCGGGCCGTTCGGTCCCCGGCCTGCATCTGCGCGATGCGCTGGATCGGGTCGGCAAGCGCGCACCCTTGCTGCTGCTGCGCTTCGGCGGGCACGCAATGGCCGCCGGGGTGACGATCAGGGAGAGCGATCTGCCGCGCTTCCGAGAACTGTTCGCGGAAGTCGCCGAGGAACTGTTGTCACCAGCCGACCGCACGCGCACGCTGGAGACCGACGGCAGGCTCGAATCGGGCTATTACTCGATCGCCACCGCGCGCCTGCTCGAAGCCGAGGTCTGGGGCCAGGGCTTCCCGGCACCGCTGTTCGACGACGAGTTCGTCGTCGAGAGCCAGCGCATCCTCAAGGGCAAACATCTCAAGCTGCGCTTGCGCAAGGGGATGCAAAGGCTGGACGCGATCCAGTTCAACTTCGGCCAGGCCCCCGGCGACACCATCCGGGCGGCATACCGCCTGTCGATCAACGACTTCAACGGCGTCCAGACACCGCAGTTGATGATCGAGCATATCGAGAACCGGTCCGGCTAACCGACTGCCGACGACCGCCGGACACGGAAGACCAAGACCCGTCGGCGACTCCGCAGGGCCGGCGGATGCCGAACGGAATCGGGTGCGTGCAGCGCCTTGGGCAAACCGTGGCTCGACTCTTGACGGTGGTGGCGACCGATTTGGGCTACACTGCCCTCGCATCAGCCCGATGCTCAAAGTGGCGGTCCCGACAACAACCGGACCCCAAGCGCTTCGGCCGCCTTCGGTTCGGCAGAACCACGGCCGACATGGAGACGAACATGGCTATCCTTGACTGGAACGTCGCAGGATCTTGCCTTCGCCGGGTGACGGTTGACGTTCTCGCTGTTTCGCTGGCGCTGGGCGCCTCGTCGTCCCTGTCGGCGGCGCCGGTGGACGACTTGACGATGACCTTCGCCGCGGAAAGCGTGGCCGGCGAGGCGGGGAACATCATCGGTGCGGTGACCAACAATTCCCACCTGCGCTATCCGTGCGTCGATGCGCTGTTCTCTCTCAGCAGCCATTTTGACGATCGCCAGGAGGGCCTGCCTGTCGTCAGCTACGGGACGCAGACGATCAGGATCGTCGATATCGCCCCGGGCGCGACCAGGCGTTTCAGCGCGCCGCTGGCGCGCAAGGCGGGCTTCGGGTTCGTTCGCTATCAAGCCTGCGCTGAACCGGTCGCCGACAACGCTCCGCCAGAAAGGGCGCGGGCATGCGAGGTCACCGGCAGCATTGCCTCCCAAACCCGCTTCGAGGGGCTTGACGACCGCCGGCAACGCCAGGTAATCGAGCGCGTTTACGTACTTGAGGCGGCTGACCGCCAACTGGTCACCGAGGTTGGCCTTGGCAAGGACGAAACGCGCGTCACCGACCATCGTACGGGGCGCAGTTACACCAGGCGCTCGTACAGCGTGTCCGGCCTGTCAGCCAACCGGCGATACATCGTGCGGCTGAGCAACGCCTGGCGGACGGAACCGACCGAGGTCGCTTTCGACTGTCCCGACGCCGGCGGGCGCTCGACGTTCCGGCTTCCGATGCTGCGCCACACCGGCAACCGGCTCGGCGGCTGATTGCCCCTGGGCCATCGCCCTTGGCCATCGACGAGGCTGGCCTGGTCGCCGTCCATCGCCGAGCAATGCCGGCGCAGCAGCACTCTAGACCCTGAACCGCCCGACCAGCGCGTTAAGTGTTCCCGACAAGACTTCCAGATGTCGGGCTGACTCGTTCACGCCCTTGACCGAGACATTGTTCGCCTCGGTCATCTGCGCGATCGTTTCGACATTGCGAGCGATCAGGTTGCTGGCCGACGTTTGCTCGTGCAGCGCCGAAGAAATCTCGGACACCGCGTCGAGAACGCTGCGGCTGCTGGCCTCGATCCGGGTCATTGAATCGCCCGCCTGCGCTGCCATGCGCACCCCTTCGCACAGCTGAGTGCCGCCTTCGGTCATCCCTTGCATGGCGCGCTCGGCGCCGTTCTGGATCGCCTCGATCATGCCTGCCACTTCCTTCGTCGCGGCGGTCGTCCGCTCGGCCAGCTTCCTGACCTCATCGGCGACGACCGCGAAGCCACGGCCCTGGTCGCCCGCGCGCGCGGCCTCGATCGCCGCGTTCAGAGCCAGCAGATTGGTCTGATCGG
>DPSD01000254.1 GCA_003538495.1 Accumulibacter sp. | reverse complement strand
GCGCGCCCGATGACGGCAGGCCAAGCAGGACGTCGCCCGGAACGATCGTCGACCCGTCGATGATCGCCGACTTTTCGACGACGCCGACCGCAAAACCGGCCAGATCGTACTCGCCCTCGGGATACATCCCCGGCATCTCGGCCGTCTCGCCGCCGATCAGCGCGCAACCGGCCAACTCGCAGCCTCTGGCAATGCCTTTCACGACACGCGCCGCGATCGGCACGTCGAGCTTGCCGCAGGCCAGATAGTCGAGGAAGAAGAGCGGCTCGGCACCCTGGACCAGAATATCGTTCACGCTCATCGCCACCAGATCGATGCCGATGCTGTCGTGCCGCTGCAACTGGAACGCCAGCTTGAGTTTGGTGCCAACGCCATCGGTACCCGAGACCAGTACCGGCTCGCGATAGCTTTTCGGCACTTCGAACAGGGCGCCAAAGCCACCGATACCGCCGAGCACCCCCTGGCGAAGCGTTTTTCGGGCCAAGGGCTTGATTCGTTCGACCAGTTCATCGCCGGCATCGATGTCGACGCCGGCGTCACGATAGGAGAGGGATTCCTGAGTCATCTTGTAGCGCGTCCCGAGCAAGGCTGGCGGATGCCGCGTAGTGGTAGAATGCACCACTCCGACCGCCCGATCCCGAATCTTATCCGAAATGGCCCTGCCGCGTGCTGATCGCACCGCAAACGCTCAGGCGTGAACCTTCCCTCCAATGCGCCAACTGATCCTCGACCTGCTGCCCGACGCCAGGCCCAGCTTCGAGAATTTCGTCGCCGGCAGCAACGGCGAGGCGCTGACCGGGCTGGCCGCCTGGCTGGCAGAGAGCAGCCGCGAGCCGCTGCTCTTTCTCTGGGGCGATGCGGGTGCCGGCAAGTCGCATCTGCTGCGCGCCAGCCAGGCCGCGTACAGCGACGCGCGACTGGACCCGGACCTGTCGGAGATCGCAGCGGACAGTACCAATGGCGCCTGGCACGCCGTCGACAACGTCGAAGCACTCGGCGAGCAGGGGCAGATCGCCCTGTTCAACCTGATCAACCGGCTGCCCAGCGGCGGCACCGGACGGCTGCTCGCGGCAGCTGGCGTACCGCCCCTGCAGCTGGACCTGCGCGAAGACCTGCGCACGCGGCTGGGCAGCGGCCTGATCTACCGACTGCAAGCGCTGAGCGACCACGAGAAGCTGGCGGCGCTCGCCGAGCAGGCTCAGGCACGCGGCCTGGTCCTGCCGCCGGAAGCATTCAACTACCTGTTTTCGCGTGCGCCGCGCGACATGCGCAGCCTGGCGGCCTTGCTGATCACCATCGACCGCTACTCGATCGAGCACCAGCGTCCGGTCACCCTGCCGCTGCTGCGCGAAATTCTGCAGACTTCGCTGAACATCTGACCTGCCCGAAAACACAACGATGGATCTTGTCCTCTTCGACCTCGACAACACCCTGATCGCTGGCGACAGCGACTTTGAATGGGCTCAGTTCCTGATCGCCAAGGGCGTTCTCGACCGCGCTCTGTACGAAGCGCGCAATATCGAGTTCTACGAGCAGTACAAAGCCGGCACGCTTGACATCGACGTCTTTCTCGACTTCCAGTTGCAACCCCTGGCGCACCACCCGCGCCGCGTACTCGACGCCTGGCTCGGCGAATTCATGACGCGTCACATTCTGCCGATGCTCGGCGCGAAGGCGCGGGCGCTGGTTCGCCAGCACCGCGAAAGCGGCGCGCTGTGCGCCATCGTCACCGCCACCAACAGCTTTGTCACCGCGCCGCTGGTCCGCGAACTGGGGATCGCGCACCTGATCGCCACCATTCCGGCGCAGGAGAACGGCCAATTCACCGGGCAGCCACGCGGCACTCCCTCGTTCCGTGAAGGCAAGGTCACGCGCGTCACCGAATGGCTCGAAGCGATGGGGCTGTGGTGGGGCAGTTTCGAACGCAGCTGGTTCTACAGCGATTCGCAAAACGACCTGCCCCTGCTGTCGAGGGTCAGCAACCCGGTCGCGGTCGACCCCGATCCGACCCTGCGGGCCCGCGCCGAAGCGTCCGGCTGGCCGGTGCTGAGTCTGCTCGGCTGACCTCGATCGCCGGGCGAAGACCGATGGTGAACAGAATATCGGCTATGATGCGGCGCCGGCAGCACCAGCCAACGCCCAGAGCAGAATCAGGAACCAGGCACGATCGATGATCCGCAAGTTCATATCCCGCGTTCTCGGACGAAAAGGCCCCGAGCGCCCCAACGAACCGGCGATCATCGCCCTCGCCCAGCATGGTCTGCAGCGCGACCAGATCAGCCGTGGCTGCCAGCGTACCGTCGAGGGACTGCAGGAGAATGGCTACCAGGCCTACATCGTCGGCGGCGCCGTTCGCGACCTGCTCGCCGGCCTGAAGCCGAAGGACTTCGACGTCGCCACCAATGCCACGCCGGAGCAGGTACGCCACTGTTTCCGCCGATCGCGGATCATTGGTCGCCGCTTCCAGATCGTGCACGTCAGCATGGGGGCGGAAACCATCGAAGTGACGACTTTCCGCGGCCATCACGGCGAACACGCCGGCAACAAGGCACAAACCGACGAGCAAGGCCGGGTGCTGCGCGACAACGTCTTCGGCAGCCAGGCCGAGGACGCCGCACGGCGCGACTTCACGGTCAACGCGCTGTACTACGACCCGACTTCCGAGACCATCACCGATTACCACCACGGTGTCGCCGACCTGCAGCAGAAGACGCTGCGGATGATCGGCGACCCGAAAACGCGCTACCGGGAAGACCCGGTGCGGATGCTGCGCGCCGTCCGCCTGGCGGCCAAACTTGGCCTGACCATCGACCCGGCGGCCAGCCGGCCGATCCGCGAGATGTCCGAGTTGATCGACAACGTGCCGCCCTCACGGCTGTTCGACGAGATGCTCAAGCTGCTCACCTCGGGCCACGCCCTGCATTGTGTTCGGCAACTGCGCGAAGAGGGGCTGCACAATGGCCTGCTGCCGCTGCTCGACGTGATTCTCGGACAGCCGCTCGGCGAGCGCTTCGTGATGCTTGCCCTGGAAGCGACCGACCGCCGCGTCGCCGAGGGCAAACCGATCTCTCCCGGCTTCCTGTTCGCGACCCTGCTCTGGCACGAGGTGCTGGCCAAATGGCAGCTGTTCAAGAGCGGCGGCGAACCGGCGACGCCGGCGCTCTTCCTGGCGATGGACGAGGTGCTTGAGGTGCAGGCCGAGAAGCTCGCGATCACCCGTCGCATCGCTGGCGACATCAAGGACATCTGGGCCTTGCAGCCACGCTTCGAACAGCGCTCCGGCAAGCGGCCCTACGGCGTCCTGCAGCATCCACGCTTCAAGGCCGGCTACGACTTCCTGCTGCTGCGCGCCGAGTCCGGCGAACTGGAACCGGCGACCAGCGTCTGGTGGACCGAATTCCTGCATGCCAGCGACGAGGCCCGGGCGGCGATGCTGTTGCCGCCAACGCCGGGCGAGGCAAGAAAGCGCCGCCGCCGTCGGCGCCCACCGGCCATCACCGGCCAAACCCCCACCCTTCAGGAATGACGCGCGGACAGGCGACTGCCCTGCCGGCAGCGCCGGTTCGGGACCGCCACAGCCAGGAACGGGCTGCCGAAGCCTCGCCAGCCTGCCAGCCGCAGAGTCGTGCGCATCTGGCCTTCGTTGCGCTCGGCGCCAACCTCGCCGATCCCCTGGCGCAGGTCCGCGCTGCCGGCGCGGCGCTGGCCAGCACGCCCGCGTCGCGACTGCGACGTGTCTCGTCGCTGTATCGCACGGCGCCGGTCGGAATCCGCGGTCAGGGCGATTTCATCAACGCCGTCGCGGTTCTCGAAACCGCGCTCGCGCCGCAGCAACTGCTCGACGCGCTGTTCGCCATCGAACGCCGGTTTGGCCGGTGCCGCGAGTATCATCATGCGCCCCGCACGCTCGACCTCGATCTGCTGCTCTACGACGACCTGATCGTCGACAGCGCACGACTGAGCCTACCGCACCCGCGCATGCACTTGCGCGCCTTTGTCCTCGCGCCCTTGCTCGAAATCGCCCCGGTGGTGCGGATTCCGGGGCGCGGCCAGGCTGCCGCCTGGCTCCCGGCCGTCAGCTTGCAACGCATCGAGAAGCTGCGCGAATAGAGTCCGCACGGTTCGCATTCGTCGCATTCATCGGCGGCTGATCGACGCGCCGGCCAGCGGCGCGTATTTCAGACCCTCTGGCCGCTGCTTCGCGGTTTGACGATCGCCTCGTAGTACGCAAAGGCATCGCGGAGGTGCTCGCGCAGCTGACTCTCTTCCCACGGCTTGGTCAGGAACTTGTAGATCGACCCCTGATTGACCGCATCGATGATCGAATCGAGCTGGGTGTAGCCGGAAATGACCAGCCGCACCGTGTCGGGATGGAGAAGCTTGACCCGCCCCAGGAACTCGGTACCGCTCATTTGCGGCATCCGCTGGTCGGAGAGGATTACCTGTACCTCGTTGCTGGCCAGCAACTCCAGCCCCTCGTGGCCGCTCGCCGCGGTCAGGACGCGGTAGCCCTGGCCACGCAGGACCCGGCGGATGGCCGAAAGGATGTTCGGCTCGTCGTCAACCACCAGCAGGGTGCGCACGTCGGACGGCGCGTCGCTGATCGCCAGCGATGCGCCCTGGACGATCAGGCGCGCGAATTCGTCCGCCGCAACGGCCGCGCTGAACAGGTAGCCCTGCATCTGGTCGCAACCGTTCCTTCTCAGGTAACCCAGTTGCGCTTCGGTTTCGACGCCTTCAGCAACGACCTTGAGTTGCATGCGATGCGCCAGGGCAATCACCGAGGTGGCGATATTGGCTGCCTTGGGGTCGGTGACGATATCGTTGACGAAAGAGCGGTCGATCTTCAGTTCATCGACCGGAAAGCGACTCAGATAGCTGAGGCTGGAATAGCCGGTGCCAAAGTCGTCCAGCGAGAGGCCGACGCCGATGGCTCGGAGCCGCAGGAGTCGCTCGATGGCCTGGTCCGGTGCGGCCATCAGCATGCTCTCGGTCAATTCAAGTTCCAGCATCCGTGGGTCGACGCCGTGGCGGCTCAGCGCGCCGGCCACCACCGACTCGAGTTCGTTGCTCGCGAACTGGCGCGCCGAGACGTTCACCGCCACCTTGACCGCCGGCAGGCCGGCTTCGGTCCAGGCGCGAATCTGACGGCACGCCTCGTCGATCACCCACGCCCCGATCGGGACAATCAAGCCGCTTCGTTCTGCCAGCGGGATGAAGCTGCCGGGGGGCACCAGGCCGACGCCTGGCCGCTGCCAGCGCAGCAGCGCTTCCGCGCCGACGATCAAGCCGCTGCCGAGATCGAGCTTCGGCTGATAATGCAGCAGCAGTTCGCCCTGACTCAGCACGCGCCGCAGCGCATTTTCCGTCTCCAGCCGCTCGAGCGCACCCTGGCCGAGTTCGCCGGTGTACAGCGCGTACTGATTGCCGCCTCGATCCTTGGCGCGGTGCATGGCCGCGGTCGCGCTGCGCAGCAGATCGTTGGTCGTCGTCGCGTCTTGAGGAAAGACGCTGACGCCGACGCTGGCACGCGCGTAGGCTTCGTGCCCGTCGGCCAGGACAAACGGCGCTGCGAGAATGGCCAGCAGGTCACGCGCGGTGCTTTCCGCATGTTCGGCAGCCTGGCGGCCTTCCAGGACGACAGCGAATTCGTCCGCGGCCAGGCGTCCCAAGGTATCTTCCTGGCGCAGCCGGGCGCGCAGGCGAGCGCTGACAGCCAGCAGCAGTTCATCGCCGAGCGCGTGACCGAGGCTCTCGTTCACTTCCTTGAAGTGGTCCAGATTGACGATCAGCACGGCTGTCTTGCCGTCCTCCCGCTGCGCGCGGTCAAGGCCGTGCTGCAGCAGCGAGCGCAACAACAGGCGGTTCGGCAGCCCGGTCAACGGATCGTAGTGCGCCAGACGCTCGACCTGCTCCTGGCTGCGCTTGAGCTTGGTCAGATCGGTGAACACGCCGACGTAATGCGACGGACGCCCCTGTTCGTCCCGGACCACGCTCAGCGTCGCCCATTGCAGGTAGATCTCCCCGTCGGCGCGTCGATTCCAGACCTCGCCCTGCCAATGACCCGTCTGCACCAGGCTGGCCCACATCGCCTGGTAGAACGGTCGATCATGGCGCCCGGACTGCAGGAAGCGCGGATTCCTGCCGATCGCTTCGCTCGCCGCGTAAGCGGTGATTTCGCAGAAGCCCGGGTTGACGCTGATGATCTCGCCGGTCAGGTCGGTGATGATCACGCCGTCGCGGGTGCTGTCCAGCGCCGTCGCCTGCAACCGTTGGCGTTCGCGGAAAGCGTGCTCGGCGCTCAGGTCGTTCCAGCTGCCGATCACTTCGACCGGCTGTCCTTTGGCATCGCGAAGCAGGCGCATGTCGTCGCGTAGCCAGCGGACCGCACCGGTACTGTCGTGAAAACGGTACTCGTGCGTCAGGCTTCCCTCAACCAGAAGGCGAGCCTGTCCGTTCAGGACGCGCTTGCGATCGTCGACATGCAGGTGCGTCGTCCACCAGCCGGGCGCCAGGCATTCGGCAGGCGGGAAGCCCATTACCCGGCTGATGTTGTCGCTGATCCAGGCCGGCAACAGGCGCGTGCCATCGACGCGCAGCGCGTAGAGTATCGTCGGACTGGCCGACAGCAGATGCGCCATGCGGGTGCTGGTCTGGCGCAGACTCGCCTGCTCGCGGCGCAGTTGCGCCTGCTTGAGCGCGCTCTCCAGAATCGCCGGAAGCCCGTCGAGATAGCCCTCCTTCTTGATCACGTAATCTTCGAGGCCCAGCCGCAAGGCGGCGGCGACGACATCCTCGCCGCCGTGGCCGGTGACCAGCACGATCGGCAGCTCCAGCCCGCGCTGATCGCGCACCGTTTTGGCCACTTCCAGCGCGTTCAGCGCCGGCAACTGGTAATCGAGCAACAGCAGATCGTAGTCAGGTGCGTCGTCGGCATGCTCCGGCAGGTGTGCCAGCACTTCCTCGCCGCTGCCGACCACTTCGAGCCGGAAGAGCGGCGCGTGCTCGGCGAAATGGCGAAGCGTAAGGTCGATGTCAAAGCGGTTGTGTTCGGCGTACAGCACGCGAACGAGCCGCCCCTTGCGGGCAAAATCGCTGCGAAAACGATTGAGCGCGCCCGCCAGCACGCGTGCCAGGCGGTCAGCATAGTGGCCGTGCTTGCACAGGTAGTCGTCGGCCCCCGCCTTCAGCGCGGCCAGTGCAGACGCCTCGTCGCCGGAGCCGGTGAGGACGACAAAGGCCAACGGCAAGCCTCGCCCGCGCACGTGCGCCAGCAGGTCAAGGCCGCTGCCGTCGGGAAGCTTCAGGTCGGCGAGAATCGCTTCGAGATCCGCGGCGCCGGCCTGCAGGCGCTCGATTGCGGCGCCGACGGTGGTCACGATCTCGACCGTCGTATCGGGTGCGCTGCGGGCCAGCGCCCGGCGACCCAGATCGGCGTCAGCAGAATTGTCCTCAAGGAACAGGATGCGGCTGGGAACGGTATGCATCGTCGCTGGATCCTTTGTGCTGGTCAGCGCGGCGGCGTGTTGAGCATGCACCAGTACATCTCGACCTGCGCCGCGACCTCGACGAACTTGACGAAATCGACCGGTTTGACGATGTACGAATTGGCACCGAGGCGATAGGCCGCTTCGACATCCTTGTCCTCTTCGGAGGTCGTCAGCACGACTACCGGGATGTTATGGCTGATCGAATTGGCTTTCAATTGCCTCAGCACCTCCAGACCATCGATCCGCGGCAGCTTCAGGTCGAGCAGGATCAGCAGCGGCAGCACTTCGGCGGCGCTCCACCGGGGAATCCAGGCCAGAGCCTCCTCACCGTCGCGCGCCACGTGCACCGGGTTGGCCAGCCGCCTTCTGGCAAAGGCGCGCAGCGTCAGATCAACGTCGGCCGGATTGTCTTCGATCAGAAATATCGGGCGATTCGATACGTCCATGTTCATGCGCAATCTCCTGGAGAATCCTGCCCCGGCGTGGGTGCGTCCAACGCCCCACCCCGTTGCCACCGGCCACCCGGCCGCTACGCGCCTGGCAGACCAGCGCCAACCCGACGCCGGTGCCGCGCGCGACGGAAAACATCGAGACTCGACACGGCTCGCCGAAGGCAAGGCCACCGTCGCGCACCCGCACGAGATAACCCTTTCGCCGTCACCACGAGCGGCTTTATCGATCAGCAGCATCCGGATACCGCCGACCAGCCGGTCAGTGGCTGGCTGGCGCGTGCGGTCGTCCGCCGCCGTCTGGCCTTGCGTTGTTGCGGTCAGGACTTCGGCAGGCGGCCCATCAGGAAGAATTCGTCGTTGGGGCGCATCGAGCTCATGTTCGCCAGTCGGTTCGACATCGCGAAGAACGCCGCCACGGCGCCGATGTCCCAGATGTCCTGATCGGAGAAACCGTGCTCGTGCAGCGCCGCGAAATCGGCGTCGCCGACTTCCTCGGCGCGCAGCGAGACTTTCAGCGCAAAATCGAGCATCGCCCGCTGCCGCGCGCTGATGTCGGCCTTGCGGTAGTTGACCGCCACCTGGTCGGCGATCAAGGCGTTCCTGGCGCGCACGCGCAGGATCGCGCCGTGCGCGACGACGCAATACTGGCACTGGTTGGCGCCGCTGGTGGCGACCACGATCATCTCGCGCTCGGCCTTGCTCAGGCCGCTTTCCTTTTCCATCAGCGCGTCGTGGTAGGCGAAGAAGGCGCGAAACTCGTCGGGACGGTGGGCCAGGGTGAGAAAGACGTTGGGGACGAAACCCGACTTCTCCTGTACGGCGACGATGCGGTCGCGGACATCGTCCGGCAACTCGTCCAGAGCCGGAACCGGAAAGCGGCTGATCGGCGTGCCCATCGCTCAGCCCTCGCCGGTCGTGCAGTACAGCGTCGACTCGCCTTCGATGACCGTCTTGCCGCTCACGCTGCAGATCGAATCCATGACGCAGCGCCGCCTGGCGACGTTGACCTCGCGGACGGTGACCGTCGCGGTCACCGTGTCGCCGATCCGTACCGGCGCCTTGAACTTGAGCGTCTGCCCGAGATAGACCGTACCCGGCCCGGGCAGCTTGTTGGCCAGCACCGCCGAAATGAATCCGGCTGAAAGCATGCCGTGCGCGATGCGACCGCCGAACTGCGTCGTTTTCGCCCATTCCTCGTTGAGGTGCATCGGGTTGACGTCGGTCGAAATGCCGGCAAAGAGGACGATGTCGGCCTCGGTAACGGTCTTGGCAAGGCTCGCGCTCATGCCGGGTTGCAGGTCTTCGACGTTGTAGCCGCCAAGTGAATTCATCGCTCTCTCCATGGTCACAGGTTGCTGGTTTGTCGCATGATACACAAAGCCCATAACCCGTACAGGAGAATTCCGTGACCACCGATGTCGACTTCGACAGCCTCGTCCCTGCCCTTCCCTGCAGCCGCCGCAACTTCATCGTCACCGCCCTGGGCGCCGGCTTCGCGCTGGCGGTGCAACCGGTGGCCGCGCAGAGCGTGATCGTCACCGACAGCAGCGGCCTCACCGCTGGCGAGATCAGGGTGCCGACCGGCGATGGCGAGTTGCCGGCGTATCGCGCGCAACCGGCCAGCGGCAGCAAATGGCCGGTGATCCTGGTGGTCCAGGAGATCTTTGGCGTTCATGAGTACATCAGGGACGTCTGCCGGCGCCTGGCCAAGCTCGGCTACCAGGCCATCGCGCCCGAGCTGTACGCTCGCCAGGGCGACCCGCGGCAGTACGCCAACGTCCAGGAACTGCTCGACAAGGTGGTCGGCAAGGTCCCCGACGCGCAGGTACTGAGCGACCTCGACGCCTGCGTCGCCTGGGCCACGGCTCACGGTGGCGACGCCGCGCGGCTGGGAATCACCGGCTTCTGCTGGGGTGGACGCATTGCCTGGCTGTACGCCGCCCACAATGCGCAGGTCAAAGCGGGCGTCGCCTGGTACGGCAGGATCGTCGGCCAGGCCAGCGACTTGACCCCCCGACAGGCACTCGACATCGCCGGTGAACTGCACGGACCGGTGCTGGGTCTCTACGGCGGCGCCGACCAGGGGATCCCGCTCGACACCGTCGAACAGATGCGCCGGGCCCTCGCCGCGTCCGCCAATCCGGCCAGCAAGGCGTCGACGATCCGTGTCTACGACGGCGCGCCGCACGCCTTCCATGCCGACTACCGCCCCAGCTTCCGTGCCGGCCCGGCCGAAGATGGTTGGGCGCAGATGCTGGCCTGGTTCCGCCAGCACGGGGTGGTCTTTCATGAAAGGCCCATCGAAGGGCCGGTTGGGGAAATCGGGGCTTGGTTCGGCTCATGGCTCAAGCGGTCGCGCAGCGCCTGAACCTGTCGCGTCAGGGCCAGGGCCTCGTCGGGTGGACAACGCATCGCGTCGAGCAGACCGATGGGCACGGCCCGGGCGCGAACCTTGAGCGCGTGCCCGGCGTCGCTCAAGCGCACCCTCACCCGACGCTCGTCGGTGGGATCGCGCTCGCGGGACAGCCAGCCGGCGGCCTCAAGGCGTTTGAGCAGTGGCGTGAGCGTGCCCGAGTCCAGGTGCAGGCGCGCGCCCAGCTCCGACACCGCCGGGCCATCGTGTTCCCAAAGCACCAGCATCACCAGGTACTGCGGATAGGTCAGGCCCAGGGCGTGGAGCAGCGGTTTGTAGCGTTTGGTCATCGCCAGCGACGCGGCGTACAGCGCGAAGCAGAGCTGATGGTCCAGCCGCAGGGCGTCGTCGGGATCGGGCGGTGAGCGTGTGAGCATGAACAAATCATGCCTGCAATTAAATTGTGCGCAATTGAAAAGGGGGCCTTCCCACACAGGCAACATGGACATCATCCATCGCGTCGTCGCCCAAGGCCGTGCCATGGCAAGGCCATCGGTCGCGTGCGTCCGTTCCGGGCGCGTGCCTGTCAGGTTTGACAGGGGTGCGACGCATCGCAAGAAGGGGCCGGTTGAGAATGACCTGACGCGAAAACCAAATGACCTGGTTTTTAATCGTCACGCCGTGCATCTGGCGTTTCATGGGAGTGTGTGATGTTGAAGCTCAAAAGCCTGAAGCTGTGTGTCGCAGCGGTCCTGTCGTTGGCAGGGGTGCTTGCCTTGACGGGGTGTGGTGGTGGAGACGAGGTGGACACCATCGTCGTCGCAAGGCTGCTGTACCCAGATCAAGCGAATGAATCCCCCGGGGTGCCAGCGGGTCCGCCTCCTGGGGACACGGCCTCGGATGCGGCAGCCTTGGATGCGGCCGTGGAAGCACTGAACAAAGCCGGGATCCCATTCACGGGCAAAAAGTGTGGTTTGCACGAGTCCATAACCTTCGAGAATCTGACGCACGAATCGTTGTACCGCATTTTGGTGTATGTCGAAATTGATCCAGCGGACTTGTTCCAAGCCAAGGAGTTGGGCTGGTACCAGGTGGCGAAGGATCAGCTCACGAATGGGCAGCGGCTCTTCTTCGACTGTGGCGTTTTTGAAGAATTGGCCTGGCAACCTTTGGTGGTGGACCACACCGCCCGGTGAAGTTGGATCGGACGTGAGGCGTCCGGTGATACGACATCGGCCCCTCACGAGCAGTCCAAGCATGTTTGTTCGCGTCTGACTTGGCGAAGCCGTTCGGGGGCGTTCTGATGGGCGGCGTGCTCGGCTTCGGCGAAGGCGCACGCACGTGGACCATGGTGGTCGGATCGTGTGCGGGCATGGCGCAAAAGATGGGACTGAGGGGATAATCGTCGATTTTTCTTTGCCTGCCTTGACCATGCGTTCCCCTCTTGTCTTGGGCGTCCTCGCCATGGGCGCCATCGTGCTGGCGTCCAACATCCTGGTGCAATTCCTGTTCGGCGATTGGCTGACCTGGGGTGCTTTCACTTATCCCCTGGCCTTTCTGGTCACCGACGTCATGAATCGCCTGTACGGCCCAGCGGCGGCACGCCGGGTGGTCTTGGTCGGTTTCGCGGTCGGCGTGGCGTGTTCGCTCGTTGGCAGCCAGATCGTGGGTGAGAACGGGCCTTTGGTCACGTTGCGCATCGCGCTGGGCTCGGGCCTGGCCTTTCTGGTGGCGCAGACGCTGGATGTGGTGGTGTTTGACCGCCTGCGAGAAGGCCGTTGGTGGCGTGCGCCCTTGGCCTCCACCCTGGTGGGCTCCACGCTGGACACCTTGATTTTCTTCAGCTTGGCGTTTGCCGCCTCGTTCAGCTTTCTGGAACCGGGCAACGACGTGGCCTGGGCCAACGAGGTGCTGCCGCTGCTGGGTCTGGGGCCGGCCGCACCCTTGTGGCTGTCCTTGGCCACCGCCGACTGGCTGGTCAAGCTCTCGCTGGCCCTGATTGCGCTGGTGCCGTTCCGCTGGATCGTGGCCCACGCCCGGCCGCACGCGGCTTGAAGAACCCGGGTCGCATCAGTCCCTGCGAAGGGCCACAACCCGCTTCGTGGCGGGGCGTGATGTGGGCTTATCCACTGCGCGCAACAGAACCAGCAGCGCGCCGGCCCCGCCGTCGGCGGGGCGGGCCTGTGCGAAGGCCGCAACCTCCTGCTTCTGCCCCAGCCAGCGCAGCACGC
>DPSD01000459.1 GCA_003538495.1 Accumulibacter sp. | reverse complement strand
TTCTCCATACGCTTCGATGTCTTCAAGAGGCCCTCCATCCACCTCGGCGGCTTCCTGGTTGGCTTTGCGGCTTCGGTAGACATGATCGCGTACGTCCGGTCGGTGCATCTTGTCGTAAAGGAGGAAGAACCGGTACCCGGGTTCTTCCTTCGTTTTGGCATGTAACACCGTCCGCAGTTTCTGAACACTTGTCGGAGTTTGCACGTTGTCCAATCTCCTGTCCCTTTCGGCTTCTTGCGTTGGTCTTGAACTGAGGCCCCTTTGCTCCATCGGCATTAGCCGACTTCAACGGTCCTACGCGCCTCTCTGCCACGCCGCGTCGCCCACCTTCCACACATGCGATCACCACTACCCGGGCCGGACCACAGACTGCGTTTCGCTCGCATTCGCCTGCGACTGTGGTCTCACCCGTCATTCTGGCGGGGCGACTTGCGCATCAACCTTTTCGAGGCCTGCCCGGTGTTCATTCACATTACGGCCTGCATGCTCGCCAGGTTCCTTGAAGAACCCTCCATACCGGAGGCTTCAGCCGCTTCGTTGGCTCCACCACTGCCCCAGTTGCTACCGGCCGCAGCGAAAGTTGCCGGGCGGGATTCGCACGCGCTGGAAAACAGCGCGTTGGCACGACCCACGGGAAGATGGGTTGAACGGCCCCGCCACAGCGGGCAATATACCGCGAACGAGGCTCCTGAAAGTGTCGTTTTCGTCACAGCGGTCGTCAGGCCGTGAGGACGCGGCTCTCCACACGGTGTCGACCCGGCGCGGCCTGTGCGCCGAACTGCTGGTGATCGGCGAGGCCGTTTCCCGCGCCAAGGCGGCGCCATCATTGAATCACCGCAACGCCGGTGGCGGCGGCGCTACCAGGGAGCCGTCGCTTCTGGCGTGTGCTCGACGTTCGGTCTGTGGGGTGCCTGCTGATCGTTCCGGCAGTCTGTCGGACTTGGGAATTCAGAGGATTCCATATGCAACCCATGGATTGAATGGTGGTGATGTCAGCAGTCGCGCCTATCGCCGGTACCTCAGCAGAACGCCACGCTCGCGCTTCTTGCGACCCCGGCCCGCAAGGTCTTGAGCTTGAGGAAGCGACAGAGATGCTCATACCGCTCGCCAGCGTTGCCTGCCGCCGAGAATCCAATCGAGGTGCCGGCGCTGAGGAGCGGCTCGATCGTGGTCAACCGTGCTTCGTTCATGTTGAGCACCATCGTTGCGATGACCGACCCACACCGCAATTCTCCCGCGATTTCTCTTCCTCGGGCCCGTTCCTGGGTGGAAGGAGACCCATCGTTCAGGCCATGCCACATTGGCCAAGGCTAAAGCCCGGCGGGCGCGCCGAATAAAGGTATAATCACGTTTTAGTGCGATCGAGCGTTGACTGCTTTGAGCGATTTGAAGGCATCCCCCCCAATACGTTTCACCGACCTCGGCCTGGCGCCCGATCTGCTCAAAGCCGTTGCCGACAAGGGCTACCTCGAACCAACACCGATCCAGGCGCAAGCGATACCACTGGTTCTCGCGGGCCGCGACCTGATGGGCGGCGCCCAGACCGGCACTGGCAAGACCGCCGCATTCACGCTGCCGCTCCTGCAACGCATTCTGCCGTTCGCCAGCCCCAGCCCGTCGCCCGCACGCCACCCAGTCAGAGTCTTGATGCTGGCACCGACGCGCGAACTGGCAATCCAGGTGCACGAGTCGGTCAAGACCTACAGCAGGCACGTTCCGATCAGGAGCTGCTGCGTGTACGGTGGCGTCGACATCAAGGCGCAGATCGCCGAAATCCGCTGCGGCGTCGAGGTGCTGGTTGCCACGCCGGGCCGCCTGCTCGATCTCGTCGAGCAGAAGTGTCTGCACTTCAACAGCGTCCAGGCGCTGGTGCTCGACGAGGCCGACCGGATGCTGGACATGGGCTTCATCCCTGACGTCACGCGGATCATCAACATGCTGCCGCAGCAACGCCAGAGCCTGCTCTTCTCGGCGACCTTCTCGGAAGAGATCAAGAGGCTCGCAGACCGGATGCTCAAGTCACCCGAACTGATCGAAGTGGCCCAGCGCAACACCGTTTCCGACACGATCACCCACCGCGTCCATCCGGTAGCCAGCGACGCCAAACGAGCCCTGCTGGTCAAGCTGCTGCGCTCGTCCGATTTCAATCAGGTGCTGATCTTCACCCGTACCAAGATCGAGACCAACAAACTTGCGCGCGACTTGCAGCGAGCCGGCATTGCCGCCGACTCGATCCATGGCGACAAGACCCAACTGGAACGTCTGAAGGCGCTGGAAGCTTTCAAGGATGGTTCGGTGCTAGTGCTGGTCGCTACCGACGTTGCGGCGCGCGGCCTCGATATTGACGAGCTGCCGCACGTGATCAACTTTGAACTACCACACACGCCGGAAGACTACATTCACCGGATCGGCCGCACCGGCCGCGCGGGCAAGGCTGGAACGGCAATTTCGCTGGTCTCTGCGAGCGAGGTGCAGTACCTGGTCGACATCGAGAAACTGATCCGGATCAAGGTCGAGCAGGTGATCGTGGCGGGCTTCGAGCCGGAATACGAGTACACCTACCCGCCGGGCGACAAGCGCCATCGCCGGCCGCCGGCGGCACCACCGCCAGCACCGATCGCGCCGGCAGCGCGCGGCGAACGCTCGCCGGGCCGCAGCGCGCCACGGGATGGTGCCAGAACGAGCAGCCACGGTGGCGGGCGGCGCCCCAGCCATCTCGCCGCCGACGGTTTCGATTTCAGCAAGCCCTACCAAAGCACCGAACCGCATCCGGTTGCCGCCGCAGTCGGCGAGGACGCCAGCAAGGCGCTCAGCCACGAGCACCCGCACAAGCGGCGACGCGCGGTAGCGGCGCTACTTGGCGGGCTGGGACGCTAGCAACACACCGGCGCCGGGGACGGCGGCCTGCTCGGGAACCGGCGCCTCAACCAGCTTGAGGATGGCCATCGAGATATTATCGCCGTCACCATTGCCCAATGCCCGCGCCCGGCCGATCAGCAATTCGGATGCTTCGCGCGCCGAAGACGCACCGTCGATCACCCACGCCAGTTCCTGGTCGGTGAAATAGGCCCACAGGCCGTCCGAGCAGAGCAGGAAGGTATCACCCACCTGCAGCTCATCGGCTTCGCCGAAAGCAATCTTGGGCGCTTCGACGCCACCCAGAGAGGTCAGCAGGATGTTGCGGTGGGGATGGACGAGAGCCTGCTCAGGCGTCACCCGGCCCTGCACCACCAGTTGCGCGACGTACGAATGATCGGTGCTGCGAAAGATCAGACTATCGCCCCGAAAACGGTAAAAGCGGCTGTCGCCGCAGTGTGCCCAGCTGACCTTGCCGGGCTGCAACAGCATCATCACGGCGGTGCTGTGCGGGTCCTTCTCATTGATGAAGCGCGAAGCCTTGATCAGCATGTGCGCTTCGTTGATGCTCGACTCCAGCAGAGTTCGGGCTGATTCGGTGCGCGCCGAAAAGCGCTCGAGATTATCGCGCGCGGTGTGGATAACCTGCTGTGCGGCAAGGACCCCGCCGGTGTGGCCGCCCATCCCGTCGGCCAGCACTGCCAGCGCGACGCCCCCCCCGCGCGGGTGCGGCAGGATGGCTACCCGGTCCTGCTGCTCGCGACGGTCACCCTGGTGCTGGGCGACGCAGGCATCGATCGAAATCGGCATTGATTGACTTTCCAAGGAGCCGGCACATCGCCTGCAGCCGCACTACCTGGCAAAGCAGGTGGCAACCAGGCCGACGTCGACCGTAGTGTGTTCTAGAGGTTTGCCCGCAGCAGTTCGGTCGGGCGGGGCAAATGATCGCTGCGATCGGGATGACGCTCGATATACAGCCGGTGCGCGGCGACCACCAGGGCGTGAACCTCGTCACTGTCCAGGGCGGGAAAGTTTTCGCGCACGACGCGATACGCCAGATGTTCGAGCGCCTGCCCGGCCCACCCCTGCTGCGGGTCGAAGAACGGCTCGATCATCGCAAACGCGTCGACGAAAGCCGCACGCAGACCGAGCCTGTGCCGGCGCTCGGGCCGCTGCCCGGCTCTTCGCTCAAGCGCTCCACCTGCTTCATCGTTGTCCCGGCTCTCCAGCATTCACCAACCTTCCCTCTTCGCGAGCACGCAATAGGCGCCGCTGAACTTTTCCGGTAGTGGTCATCGGCAGCGCATCGACGAATTCTATCGCTTTCGGCGTCTCGTAGGGTGCCAGATGCCGGCTCACCTGCTGCTGCAGTTCGTCGACCAGCCCCGGGCTGCCAGCGACGCCGGCTTGCAGGACGACAAAGGCCTTGACCAGCGTTCCGCGAAGGTCGTCCGGTACGCCGATCACCGCACAGTTGGCCACCGCCGGATGCTTGAGCAGGCAGTTCTCGATCTCGGACGGGCCGATACGATAGCCGCCGCTGTTGAAGACGTCGTCGGCGCGCCCCTGGTACCAAAGGTCGCCGTCGCCATCGACCTTCGCCAGGTCGCCGGTCAGCC
>DPSD01000460.1:4327-6263 GCA_003538495.1 Accumulibacter sp. | reverse complement strand
AATTACGCGCTCGAAAAGCACGCTGACGGATGGAAAGTGTACGACGTGATCGTCGCTGGCGTCAGCCTGGTGACCAATTATCGCGACACCTTCAAGCAGGAGGTCAGTAACAACGGCATCGACGGGCTGATCACGATGCTGAGCAATCGGAACAAGCAACTCGAATCCGGCAGGAAATGATCGAACAGGCAGAGGGCGGCCTGCGCGTCATCGCGCCGATGGTCATCGCCAACGCCCGCACCCAGCTTGAGGCCGGGCGCCTTGTCTTGCGGGCACGCATGTTGCCAACGGAGGTCGATCTTTCAGCGGTCGCCGAAGTGGATTCCTCGGCCCTGAGCGTACTTCTGGCCTGGCTGCGCACGGCCGATGCGCACGGCTTTGCCCTGCGCATTACCCATCCGCCGGCAAATCTGATCAGCCTGGCGACGCTTTACGGCGTCGCCGAACTGCTCCCGCTCGCCTGAGCAGGTCCGCAAATTCTCCGTCGAAAAACGTAATTCCATGCGCGTCGCAGTTGCAATTGAGCGCGTTGAAAAGCGCTTTGGCTCCCTGCTGGCACTGGCCGGCGTGTCGCTGCAGATCGCCGAAGGGGAGTTCTTTGGTCTGCTGGGACCCAACGGTGCCGGCAAGACCACCTTGATCTCCTGCCTGGCTGGTCTCTCCCGTCCAGATGCCGGCAAGCTGATGGTGATGGGGCATGATGTGCTCAGCGATTACCGCAGCGCACGCCGCCTGCTTGGCGTGGTGCCTCAGGAACTCGTTTTCGACCCGTTCTTTTCGGTACGCGAAACCCTGCGCATTCAGTCCGGCTATTTTGGAATTCGCCACAATGAAGACTGGATCGACGAGATTCTCGCCAACCTGGATCTGACCGCCAAGGCAGATACCAACATGCGCCGCCTGTCCGGCGGCATGAAGCGTCGGGTTCTCGTCGCCCAGGCACTGGTGCATAAACCGCCGGTGATCGTTCTCGACGAACCGACCGCCGGGGTCGACGTCGAACTGCGGCAGGGCTTGTGGCAATTCGTCCGGCGCCTGAATCGCGACGGGCACACGGTGATCCTGACCACGCATTATCTCGAGGAAGCGGAAGCCTTGTGCGGACGGATTGCGATGCTCAAACAGGGGCGTGTGGTGGCTCTGGATACGACCAGCAACCTGCTGGCACGCTTCGCCGGCCACACTTTGACCCTGCGCCTGGCGCCTGCCGCCAGGCTGCCAGCCATGCTCTCTGCGCGCGCAACACAAAGCGAGAGCACCTGGACCTTTCCTCTTGGCAATCTCGGCGAAATCGAACCGCTGCTCACCGCCGTGCGCGAGGCCGGTTGCGTGATTGACGATCTGCGCCTGACGCAGACCGACCTGGAGGATGTGTTCCTGGGCGTGATGCAGAGCAGTGACCGCCGGAAGGAATCCGCACCGTGATATCCGGTTTCCAGACCCTGCTCTACAAGGAAGTGCTGCGCTTCTGGAAGGTGAACTTTCAGACGATAGCCGCGCCGGTGCTGACGGCAATGCTCTATCTGATGATTTTCTCGCATGTCCTCGAAGCGCACGTGCAGGTGCATGGTGTCGCCTACACCAGTTTTCTGGTTCCCGGCCTGGTGATGATGTCGGCGCTGCAGAATGCCTTTGCCAACAGTTCTTCGAGTTTGATCCAGTCGAAGGTGACTGGCAGCGTGATTTTCGTTCTCTTGCCACCGATCTCCTACGTCGAATTCTTTCTCGCCTATGTCGTCGCGGCGATGCTGCGCGGCTTGATGGTGGCCCTGGGCGTGCTGCTGGTGACGATCTGGTTTGCCGTGCCGACCTTCGTGGCACCGTTATGGATTCTGACGTTCCTCGTTCTCGGTGGCGGAACGATGGGCGCACTGGGCATGATCGCCGGCATCTGGGCTGACAAGTTCGACCAATTGGCGGGTTTTCAGAATTTCCT
>DPSD01000460.1:482-4023 GCA_003538495.1 Accumulibacter sp. | reverse complement strand
TCATGCCGCTGACGATGCTCTCCGGCGTTTTCTACTCGCTGCATTCGCTGCCTGAATTCTGGCAGCAAGTATCGCGTTTCAATCCCGTCTTCTATATGATCGACGGTTTTCGCTTCGGATTTTTCGGCGTCTCCGATGTGCCGCCAGAAAACAGTCTGGCGGTCGTTGGCATGAGCTTCCTGCTGGTATCTGCGGCGACGCTGGCGCTCCTCCGCAGTGGTTACAAACTGAGGTCCTGAATCATGATGCAGCCTGAACAAATCCAGAACATCATCGCCGCAGGTCTGTCCTGCGAGCATCTGCAAGTCGTGGGCGACGGCCATCACTTCGAGGCGCTGATCGTCAGTGCCGAGTTCGTCGGCAGAAATCGCGTGCAGCGGCAGCAGCGCGTCAACGAAGTGCTGCGCGGGCATTTCGACAGCGGCGAACTGCACGCCCTGTCGATGAAAACCCAGACCCCTGAAGAGTGGAGTGCGGCGCGTGGATAAGCTGCTGATCCAGGGCGGTACGCCGCTCCGTGGAGAAATCGCCATTTCCGGTGCCAAGAATGCGGCGCTGCCGATTCTCTGCGCCAGCCTGCTCGCGCCCGAGCCGCTGCATCTGAGCAATGTGCCGCGGCTCAAGGACATCTCGACGATGCTGCGCCTGATCGAGCAAATGGGCGTCATGGTTGCTCACGAGGGCGACGATGGCGTGCTATTGAACAGCCTCGGCCTCAACAACCCGCTTGCCCCGTACGACCTGGTCAAGACCATGCGCGCCTCGATCCTGGTGCTCGGCCCCTTGCTGGCGCGTCATGGTGAAGCGAGGGTATCGCTGCCGGGCGGCTGTGCGATTGGTGCCCGGCCGGTCGAACAGCACATCAAGGGCTTGCAGGCGATGGGTGCCAGAATCCATGTCGAGCACGGTTACATCCATGCCACGGCAGGTGCCGGAGGCCTCAGGGGGGCGCACATCGTGACCGACATGGTCACCGTCACCGGTACCGAAAACCTGATGATGGCGGCGGTCCTCGCCGATGGCGAAACGATCATCGAGAATGCAGCGCGTGAGCCCGAGGTGGTCGATCTGGCCAACTGCCTGATTACCATGGGCGCGCAGATTTCCGGTGCCGGGACCGACAAGATTCGCATCCGCGGCGTCACACGCCTGCACGGGGCCGCGCATCCGATCATGGCCGATCGCATCGAGACCGGTACCTATCTTTGTGCCGCAGCAGCGACCGGTGGCAGCATTCGTCTGACCGGGACTTCGGCAGCCTGCCTTGACGCAGTGGTCGACAAGTTGCTCGACGCCGGCTGCGAGATCGTTACCGAGCGCGCAGCGATCACCCTCAAGGCACCGCAGCGGCTCAAGGCAGTCAGCATTCGCACCTCGCCCTATCCGGCCTTTCCGACCGACATGCAGGCGCAATTCATGGCCATCAACTGCGTTGCCGAAGGGTCCGCAGTGATCCGCGAAACGATTTTCGAAAATCGCTTCATGCACGCCGTCGAACTGATCCGCCTCGGTGCGGACATCAAGATCGATGCCAGCAACGCGATGGTCACCGGCGTCGAGCGTCTTCAAGGCGCGACGGTGATGGCCACCGACCTGCGCGCATCTGCCAGCCTGGTCATCGCCGGGCTGGTGGCGCAGGGTGAGACGCTGATCGAGCGGATCTACCATCTCGACCGGGGTTACGAACGGATCGAGGAGAAACTCGGTCAGCTCGGAGCGCAGGTCAGGCGGATTCGCTGAGACGACTACGCCTGACCGTCACCATGGCCGCTCCGTGCACACCTCCTGTCGGTGCTGGCGACCATTGGTTCGAGCGTTACCAGCGCCTGGTGGGCGCCCAGAATTGTGAAATAATGTCCGACAGCCCCCTTCGGTCACGACCACAAGCTTTGCATGCCCACCCTCCCAGGAAATTCTCTGCCCGAAAAGCCCCTGCTGCTCATCGTTGATGACGATGCGCTGATCTGTGACACCTTGAGTATTTCGCTGAGCCCGCTTTTCGAAGTGCTCACCAGCCATTCGCGTCCGCATTGTCTGCAACTGCTTCGACAATTGCGCAGAGCGCCCGAACTGGCGCTGGTCGACCTCGGCCTGGCACCCGTGCCGCACCGTCCCGATGAGGGTTTTGCGCTGATTGCCGACCTGCTCAAGCTTGCACCCAGGATACGTATCGTGGTCCTCTCCGGACAAAGCGACGAGGGCAATGCACGCCATGCACGAACGCTCGGCGCTGCCGATTTTGTCGCCAAACCGTGCAGCCCCGGCGACCTGCAGCAAGTCCTCACGGGCGCGCTGGAGTTTCGTGCGGTGGACAACGGGCGCCACGAGGGCTCATCGCCACTGCTCGGCAACAGCCCGGCCATACAAAAACTGCACTTGCAACTCCTGCAATATGCTGACTTACCGTTCCCGGTGCTGATCGAGGGGGAATCGGGCAGCGGCAAGGAGGTCATCGCTTCCAGTTGTCTGCATTACGATACCAGTCGTCGCTACCGGCCATTCCTGGCGATCAATTGCGCCGCGATCTCGCCCAACCTGGTTGAAGCGACCTTGTTCGGCTACTCCAGAGGTGCTTTCACCGGTGCAGTAACGAAGAAGGCCGGCTATTTCGAAGACGCTGCCGACGGCACGCTTTTCCTCGACGAGATCGGTGAACTGGCACTCGATCTCCAGGCCAAGCTGCTGCGAGTATTGGAAAATGGCGAGTACCAGCGCGTCGGCGAAACCCAGAAGCGTGTCAGCCGGGCGCGCATCATTGCCGCCACCAACCGCGACCTGCGCAAGGAGGTCAAGGCGGGCAACTTCCGTGCTGATCTCTACCATCGGCTGTCGGTCTGTTCAATCGTCGCCCCGCCCTTGCGCGAGATGGGCGACGACCGGTTCGTCCTTCTCGACCACTTCCGGCAACACTATGCGGCACAAACTCAGCAGCAGCCGTTCAGCCTCTCTGCAGAAGCGACAGAATTGTGGTGCAGCTACCCCTTCCCCGGCAATGTCCGTGAGCTACGCAACATCGTCATCCGCTTGACCACCCGGCACTCGGGTCGGCTCGTCGACGCCACAGCGCTGGCCGCAGAACTCGATCTCCCCGACGAACCGCAGGAGTTCACGGTGAATTCGCCCAGCGGTGCGGATGCACTGACCAGCGATGCGCTCATCGCTGCGGCAATGCATCGCCTGCGGCAAAAAGATCCCTTCAACCTCGATCGCCTGCTCGATGCCACGGAGCGCGGCTACATCGAGGCCGCGTTGAAGCTGGCGCACGGGAATGTCAGTCAGGCGGCACGCCTGCTCGGCATCCATCGCACGACGCTCTACAATCGCATGGAATCCTCGGCGCGGGAGCAGTGATGTACCTGGATCATTTCGGATTGCAGCAGGCGCCTTTTCGCATTACACCGCACACCGAGTTCTTTTTCGCAGGGGCCCAGCGAGGTGCCACGCTCGAGGCGCTGATCTATGCGATTACCCACGATGAGGGAATCGTCAAGGTCTGCGGTGAGGTCGGTAGTGGCAAGACGATGCTCTGCCGGATGCTGCT
>DPSD01000460.1:0-158 GCA_003538495.1 Accumulibacter sp. | reverse complement strand
TCTATCTGGCCAACCCCTTGCTATCGCAGGACGAAATCCTCCTGGCCATTGCCGGGGAACTGCGAATTGTGACGCCGCCGCTGCAGCAAGGGCATGCTCATTTGCTGCTGCGTTCGCTGCAGGAACGTCTGCTGGAAATCTACGCTGACGGTCGCCAG
>DPSD01000590.1 GCA_003538495.1 Accumulibacter sp. | reverse complement strand
TCCACGTTCAGCCTGGCGTCGCGGGCGAGGGCAAACAGCAGGTCGTGGACATGGACATTGTTCACGACGACGCTATAGGTTTCGGTCCGGCCGGTCGCCCTCGGCGGGGGCAGCCAGACGCTTTGCTGAACCGGTGGCGGGATCGTCCCCTGGGTGCTGACCACACTGTCGAGCTGCAGATGTCCGGCCGCCGGCCCGCTGGCCAGCGTCGTCGGGGCACAGGCGCCAACAAGCAGCGCAAGAAAGGTGACACCGAGAATTTGCAGGGACACGCTGAAGCTTGCTCCAGTTAAAGTTCAAGTTCATCATACCACGCCAAGACTTCGAGACAAGTGCATGATTTTTATTGTGTTCGGACCTTGCTCCGGGGCCGCGTCCGGCCCCTCTCTCAGCGCAATCGACTGACGGACCGGACGTAGGGCTTGCTCGACGGAGTGACCTCGCCAAGCGTGGCCAGCGCCGCATTCGCCTGCTCGCGCGACTGATAATCGCCGTAGATGACGCCCAGCCGGTCCCGTCCGCTCAGGCTCGAACGATAGACGCGAACTTGCCGCAGATCGAGTGCGGCCGAGTTACGGGCAATGAAATCAACCACTTCCTTTTCGCTGCTGGCATCGACATTGAGCAACTGAATGAAGTAATGGGAATCCGGCGCGGTTTCCAGCCAGCGCCTGGTGGCGTCAATCCGCTCGGCCAGGGTCAATGGCCTGGCGGCGTCGGGCCCGACTGCTGCCGACGGCAACTCGGGAACCGTGCCAGGCGACTGCGCCGCAGGCCGGCTGCCGGCTGCCGGTTGCACTGCCCGCTGGTCGACCGTCGCCGGCGCGCCAACGACCACCGCCGGCGGAGCGATTGACGCCGTCAGCGAGCTACTGGTGGCGTTGCGACTGCCAGCGAAATAGGCCAGAGCACTGAACAAGCCGACCACCGCCGCCCCGCCAGCCCACGCCCACCAGACGCCGCGAGCGCGGTTGATCGGACGGAACCCGGCGTCGCGGATCGCCGCCCGAACCTGCCGGCGATCGATCTGGTGCACGCCGTCCGAGAAAGCAACCAGCAGCGCCTTGTCGGCAAGAATGTTGATTCGCCGACTCAGCCCCTCGGACGCCCTGCTGATCAACTGGATCGCCCGCCTGGTGAAAAGATCGGGGCCGCGGTAGCCAGCAGCTCGCAACCGGAACATCAGATACACCGAAACGTCGCTGGCGCGCAGTGGTTCGAGCCTGAAGCTGTGCGTAATGCGGTCGTTGAGCTGGCGCATTGCCGTTTGAGCCAGGCGCTCGTCGAGTTCCGGCTGCCCGAAAAGGACGATCTGGAGCAGCTTGTGCTGGTTCGACTCGAGGTTCGAGAGCAGCCGGATCTCCTCGAGAGCGTCTGGCGGCATGGCGTGCGCCTCGTCGATCAGGGCGACGACCTGCCGACCTGCGGCGTAGATTTCCAGGAGGCGCGCCTGCAGGGCGCGCAGCAGCAGCTGACTGCGCCCTTCTGGAAGCGGTATCCGGAGTTCCTCGGCGACGGCGAACAGAATCTCGTCGCGCGAGAGCATCGGATTGGCCAGGTAGACCGTTTCGACGTTGTCCGGCAGCTTCTCGAGGAGCATCCGGCAGAGCATCGTCTTGCCGCTGCCGACCTCACCGCTGACCTTGACGATTCCCTCGTCGTGAGTAATCGCATAGATCAGCGCCTCGAGCGTCGCCCCCCGGTTGCCGCCGGCGAAGAAGAACTCGGTATGGGGCGTGATCCGGAAAGGTGG
The DNA here is from genome assembly GCA_003538495.1 of Accumulibacter sp. The sequence goes on along the minus strand of DPSD01000590.1, from coordinate 3,173 downwards.
CTGACGCAGCCCGAAATGATCGAGGTACATCAGGGCTGCCGCGCCGCGGCTTCCATGCGGTTGTAGAGCGTTGTCCGGTGGATGCCAAGCAGCCGCGCCGCCTGACTGACATTGCCATGCGCCAGCTTCAGCGCGGCCTCGATATAGCCACGCTCGGTCGCATCCAGCAGGCCATCCAGACTGAAGGGCTCGCGTTGCCTCAAGCGCTGCATCGCGGCGCCGATGATCGCGTCGCCGGCCCCCTCGTCGACCGCCATGCCCATCCTCGCGGCGGCCATCAGCGGCTCGTCCGGCAGATCCAGCTCGGCCTCCAGTGCGACCGCATCGACCGTCTGCCCCGCGTGCCTGGTGGCCAGACGAATGACAATGTTGCGCAACTCGCGCACGTTGCCGGGAAAGGGATAGTCGAGCCACAGACGCCTGGCGTCGGCCGCCAGGCCGAATGGCAGCTGCTGCGCTTGCGCCGCGTAGAGATGACGAAAGTGGTCGAGCAGAAGCAGCTTGTCGTCGCCCATTTCGCGCAATGGCGGCGCGACGATCGAACAGACCGACAGGCGGTGGTAGAGATCAGCCCGGAAGTTGCCGGACCTGACTTCCTTGCGCAGATCACGGTTGGTGGCGGCGATGATCCGCGCCCGGCTGACGCGCTGCTGGGTTTCGCCGACCCGCTGGTACTCGCCATTTTCCAGCACTCGCAGCAGCTTCGCCTGCAGTTCGAGCGCCAGCTCGCCGATCTCGTCAAGGAACAAGCTACCGTCGGCGGCGTCCTCGAAGTAGCCCGCCTTGGTCGTGATGGCGCCGGTAAACGCCCCCCTGGCGTAGCCGAACAGCGTCGCCTCGACAAGGTTTGGCGAGATGGCGGCACAATTGAGCGCCAGGAATGGCTTGTCACGGCGACGGGTATCGTAATGCAGACAGGCGGAAGCGATAATCTCCTTGCCGCTGCCCGACTCGCCCTCGATCAGCACTGCGAAAGGCAGGTCGGCGTACTGTCGAAGCTGCATCCGCAATTTCTGGATCGCCGGGCTGTTGCCGATCAGCGATGACAAGCCGTCGCCGGCGTGCCGTTTCTCATCAAGGGCGCGAAACGCCTGCGCGCGCTCGAGCGCCAGCTGCAAGTCGCCTGGATTACAGGGCTTGGCGACAAAATCGGCGGCGCCGAGTGTACGCGCATGTCGCGCATTGCCGTCCTCGCTCTGCCCCGAGAGGACGACGATCCGGATCTCCGGGGCAATCTTGAGCAGGTCCGAGATCAGCGCGAAACCCTCATCGGGACGATGCGGCAGCGGCGGCAGGCCAAGGTCGACCAGCGCCAGCTCGGGCAGCCGGCGCAACTGCCGCAGCAGTTGCATGCAATGCGGGCGCGAGTGGCTGGTGAGAACCTCGAAGAGCGGGCTCAGCGAAAGGCTCAAGGTGTCGCAGATCAGCGCATCGTCGTCGACGATCAGCAGCAGGGGCTTTTCGGGCGGGGGGATTTCCATCATGGGGAGCATGAAACTTCGCGCTGTCCTTACCGGGTGGCGTAACTTTCTATTATTTCACAATTATATTAGCGCCAAGCATTTCACGCCGGGAGTGCGGCCCAGTCCGGTATAATCACGCTTTTTTGCTTGGGATGTTGTAGTGTCTGGCGATAATCTTGTCGAGATCAAGGATCTTGATTTTGCCTACGACGATCGACCGATCCTCAAGGGCATCAGCATGGACATTCCCCGCGGCAAAGTCGTCGCCATCATGGGCGGCTCGGGTTGTGGCAAGACCACGCTGCTGCGACTGATCGGTGGCCAGCTCAAACCGAGTCGCGGCGAGGTGCTGGTCGACGGCCAGGCGGTGCCGCGCCTGCGTAATGACGAGCTCTATGCGCTGCGCCGAAGGATGGGCATGCTGTTCCAGTTCGGCGCCTTGTTCACCGATATATCGGTATTTGACAATGTCGCCTACCAGATGCGCGAGCACACCAGGCTGCCGGAAGAATTGATTCGCGACATGGTGCTGATGAAGCTCAATGCTGTTGGTCTGCGTGGGGCGCACCAGCTGATGCCGGCCGAACTTTCGGGCGGCATGGCCAGACGGGTAGCACTGGCCCGGGCCATCTCACTGGACCCGATGCTGATCATGTATGATGAGCCGTTCGCCGGTCTCGACCCGATCTCGCTGGGGGTGATCGGACAATTGATCCGCAAACTGAATGACGCGCTCGGCGCGACGTCGATCATGGTTACCCACGACATTCAGGAATCCTTGCAGATCGTCGATTACATCTATTTCATGTCGGACGGCAAGGTCGTAGCCCTTGGCACGCCCGACGAGATCCGGGCCTCGAAGCATCCTTTTGTCCACCAGTTTGTCTTCGCCGAGGCCGACGGACCGGTTCCCTTCCACTATCCTGCAGAGCCGCTGGCCCAGGAACTGCTTGGGAAAGGCGCGCATGAGCAATCCTAGAGAGGATCGTCGCAGTTCGGCGGTGTTGGCCGTCGCCAGCCTGGGACACCGGGTCAACGACGCGCTGCAGCGACTGGGATTCGCCGCGCGTTTCTTCGTCATGCTCCTGATGTGGTCAGGACAGTCGTTCCGGCGGCTGCACCTGACGATTCGGGAACTCTATTTTTCGGGTTTTCAGTCCTTGCTGATCATCATGGTTTCCGGGCTGTTCATCGGCATGGTGCTCGGCATGCAGGGTTACGAAACCCTGCAGCGCTACGGCTCCGCCGAGGCGCTCGGCGTCCTGGTCGCGCTGTCGCTGGTCAGGGAACTTGGTCCGGTGGTCGCTGCCCTACTCTTCGCTTCGCGCGCCGGCTCGTCGATCACCGCCGAAATCGGGCTGATGAAGGCCACCGAACAACTCACCGCGATGGACATGATGGCGGTCAACCCGATCGCGCGGGTAGTGGCGCCGCGCTTCTGGGGCGGCGTGATCTCGATGCCCTTGCTGGCAGCGCTGTTTTCGGTAGCGGGCGTCTTTGGCGGCTACCTGATCGGAGTGGTCTTCATTGGCGTCGACGAAGGCGCTTTCTGGTCGCAGATGCAGGCATCGGTCGACTTCCGCTATGACATCTGGAGCGGCATCGTCAAGAGCTTCGTATTCGGCGTCGCCGTTTCGCTGATTGCCGTTTTCGAGGGCTACGATGCGGTCCCCACCGCGGAAGGCGTTTCGAGCTCGATCAAGAGCACCG
>DPSD01000154.1 GCA_003538495.1 Accumulibacter sp. | reverse complement strand
TTTTTTTATCCAGCAAATCCTCTTGGCAATCGGCGTCTGTCGGCGTTTTTTACGTTCCAGTATCAAATGCCCCATGCCTGATGCAAACATCCCACGGGAAAATTCAACAAGCTATTGATTAACCAGATGAACCAAAGATCAAACCATCTGATGGCCCGGTATTTGCTGTGCGATGGGAAACGTCCAACAAGGGAGAAATGAATGAAAACGATCAAACAGCTTGCAGCTGCCGCCTGCATCCTCACCCTGGCGGGGCAGGCCGGTGCTGCAGTCATCAGCTACCCGGATTTTTCCAGCGTGGCCGGTCTCACACTCAATGGCAATGCCGCTCAGGTGGGCAACGTACTGCGGCTGACGCCTGCGGATTATGGCCAGTCGGGCAGCGCCTTCTCGACCAGCACGGTTTCCCTTGCCTCCAACGCCTCGTTCAGCACCTTCTTCCAGTTTCGCTTCACCAATCCCGGCGGCGCCTGCGATGGTCAAGGATGTGGCGCTGACGGCCTGGTGTTCGTCGTACAGACCGTCGGCAACAACGTCGGCGGCGCTGGCGGCGGCATTGGCTATGCCGGCATCAACAACAGCGTCGGCATCGAATTCGACACATGGAACAATGGCGCCGGCGACAACAACAGCAGCAACCACATGGGCGTCGATGTCAACGGCAGCGTCGATTCGATCGTCCTTGCCGAAGTGACCGAAGCCGACATGAACAATGGCGACATCTGGAACGCGTGGATCGACTACGACGGCAGCACCAATCTGCTGGAAGCCCGCCTGGGCCGTTCCGCTGTACGCCCTACCAGCGCCATTCTGTCACTGACGCGCAATCTGGCGAGCGATCTGGGTACTACCAATGCTTTCGTCGGCTTTACGTCTGGCACCGGTGCGGCGTACGCCAATCACGATGTTCTCAGCTGGACGCTGGAAGACCGCTTCGCACCGATTGGCGGGGGCGGAAACTCCGTACCTGAACCGGGATCGCTGCTGCTGCTGGGTACGGGGCTGGTACTTACTCGCGTCATGCGTAAACGCGCAAACTGAATCGTTTCGCAACCTTTGAAGCGGTGGCAGTTGCCCACCGCTTTTTTATGGGCGCCGTTGCCTGACCGATAGCTCGCCTTGCGGAATACGCCGGCACCTGACGATAATGGGCCACGAATCAGAAGACACGCCGAGGGGAAACGATGTCGGAGGCTGCCAATTCACTGATTCAGGCCACCGTTGAGCACCTGAGCCAGTTTGCGCCGTTTGACCAGATGGCCCGTGAAGACCTGCTGTGGATGGCCCGGAAACTGACGCTAGGCTATTTTGCAAAGGGTGAAGTGATCCTCTCGCCCGGACAGACCGACCCGCTTCCTTTCCTCATCATCAAACAAGGCATCGTGCAGGGCGAGCAAGGTATCGCCCAAACGCAGGAGGACAGTGCCTGGCTGGAGCTGCACGAGGGCGAGTGCTTCCCGCTGGGCGCACTGCTCGCCGATCGCCCCGTCACCAGCGTCTACCGTGCCAGCAGCGATGTCTTTTGCTATGCCTTGCCGGCTGGGGACTTCCTGCAGCTGACCCGCCTCAGCGCAGCCTTCCACGATTTCTGCACCCGCCGCATCGCCAATCTGCTCGAACAATCGAAGCACCTCATCCAGGCGGGCTATTCCAAGGCCAGTTCGGAACAGCAGTCGATGAGCAGCAGTCTCGCGTCCGTCATCCGGCGCGAGCCGGTGACCTGCGCCCCGGACACGTCCATCCGGCAGGCGCTGCAGCGCATGGAGGACCATGGCGTGGGCGCCATGGTTGCCGTGGAATCCCTTGTTCCCAAGGGGATCCTTACCTTGCACGACGTGTTGAGCCGCGTGGCCCTGGCCGGAATGGATCTCGACGAACCCGTCATCCGCATCATGAGCACGAATCTCATCACCCTGCCGCCCCATGCGGCCGCCCACGAGGCCGCCCTCGCCATGGCCAAACAGGGTATTCGTCATGTGCTGGTCACCGACAGCGGCCGTCTGACCGGCGTGATATCGGAAAAGGATTTGTTCAGCCTGCAGCGCGTCGGGCTGAGCCGGATCAGCACGGCCATCCGCCATGCACCCGATCTTGCGTTGCTCAAGCAATGCGCGCGCGACATCCAGCAGCTTGCCCGCAACATGCTGGCCCAGGGCGTAGCCGCCGAGCAGCTGACCCAGATCATCACGACGCTCAATGACCTGCTGACTACACGCATCATCGAACTGGAACTGCGGGAGAGCCCGGCTCGGGGCATCGAATTCTGCTGGCTGGCGCTCGGCTCCGAAGGCCGCTTCGAGCAGACGCTGAACACGGACCAGGACAACGGCATCATCTTCGCGCTCAAGGACAACCAGGATCCGGCCGCGTTGCGTGCGGTGCTGCTGCCCTTTGCCAAACGCATCAATCTTGCCCTCGCGGAGTGCGGGTTTCCGCTGTGCGGCGGTGACGTCATGGCGTCGAACCCGAAATGGTGCCTGTCGCTCGATGAATGGCAGACCACGTTCGACAAATGGATCTACCACGGCGGTCCGATGGATCTGCTGCACTCGACCATCTTCTTCGACTTCCGTCCGCTCTACGGTGCCACCCACCTGGGGACGGCGCTACGCGAATGGCTGCAGGCAGCCGCGCCGCAGAACTCGCGCTTCCTCCACCAGCTTGCCGTCAATGCCTTGCGCAACCGACCGCCCCTCGGCATGGTGCGCGATTTCGTGACGGGAGACGATCACACCATCGACCTCAAGATGAACGGCATCACCCCTTTCGTCGATGCCGCGCGGATTTTCAGCCTGGCGACCGGCGGCACGCACACCAACACGCTGCAGCGCCTGCGCGAGATCGCCCTTCCCTTGAATATCAGCACGCGCGACGTCGACGCCTACTGCCAGGCCTTCCTGTTCATTCAATTGCTGCGCCTGCGCCCAACCACGTGCAAGTAAGCGGCGCTAAGGGCAAACCCCGCCCCAACGAACTTAAATTAGCCATAGGTTTGCACGAGGGTTTTATTACCGAGCAGTTT
>DPSD01000350.1 GCA_003538495.1 Accumulibacter sp. | reverse complement strand
GCGGCGCCCGGCGGCGCTTGCCCGCTCACGCTCTGGCGGCCGGGCTGGCGCGGTGCGACCGCCACCGGCGGCGGCGCGGGGGCCGAGTACTGCGCGACGGCGTACATCCCGTAGCGGGGCGAGAAGATCGCCGGGGGCTTGCCGACGTAGAAGCGGAAGGGCAGCGAAACCATGGCCAGGCCATTGCCCGTCCGGGCCACGGTCTGCACGACGAAATGCAGGTGCGGCCCGGACGAGTAGCCGGTCGTGCCCGCCAGGCCAATCGGCGTCCCGGCGGTGACGATCTGACCCGGACGAACGAAGACGCCGCGGTGTGCCAGGTGCGCGTAGACGGCGATCGTCCCGTCGACGTGCTGGATCCGCACCTCGTTGGCCTTGCCGATCAGGTCCGGGCTGCGGCCGCCATAGACCTGCCGGGCCTCGGTGAAGATCACCACACCGTCGCGCGCGGCGACCACCGGCGTGCCTTCGGGCATCCCGATATCGACCGCGTACTGGCTCTCGGCGCTGGTGTGCGTGCTGACCGGGCCGCCAGGAGCCTGGCCGATGTGAAAAGCCTGTCCGTCGCGATAGGGCAGGCGGTAGAGGGCATCGGCGCTCTGGCGGGCGTTGAGGTCGCCGAGCACCCACGAACTCCGGGTGCTGAAGTTGTAAGGTGCGCCCGGCGTCGCTGGCCGAATCCGTGCCAGCTCGACGCTGCCGCCACCCGCGGGAAGCACGGCGACCAGCGGCAACGGGCGATCCGCGGAAATGTTGCGCGAGCCGGCGATCGCCACGCTCACCGACACCGGCGCCGGGCCGCCGTTGCGGGCGACGATACGGTGGCCAGCGCTTTCCCTCTCGACGGCGATGGCGAACGGGTAGTCCTGCTGATCGGCAAACAGGCTCGAACAGCACGACACGATGGCCAGGACAAGGAGGGCGCGCTTGGGCACGGCGTTCTCGGGAGTTCGGGATGCGCCGATGATACAGTACCGGCCCGGCGGCTTGCGGACCGGCGTTCATGGCGGTCACGGCGCAGGCGAGGCGAGGCGAGGCCATCGCGCTGCCAAGACATTGGTCCGGTATCATGCCTGGCAGACCAGACCACGGAGGGCGCGCCATGACCACCCACAACATCGCCGTCATCGCCGGCGACGGCATCGGCCGGGAAGTGATGCCGGAAGGCTTGCGCGTGCTCGAAGCCGCCGCCGGCAGGTTCGCCCTCGACCTGCGGTTCACGACCATCGACTGGGCCAACTGCGATTATTACCTGGAGCACGGCGAGATGATGCCGGCGGACTGGTTCGAGCAGCTCGGGGGCTTCGACGCGATCTACTTTGGCGCCGCCGGCTGGCCGGCCACGGTGCCCGACCATATCTCGCTGTGGGGGTCGCTGCTCAAGTTCAGGCGTGGCTTCGACCAGTACGTGAACCTCCGCCCGGTGCGCCTGATGCCTGGCGTGCCCTGCCCGCTGGCCAACCGCCGGGTTGGCGACATCGACTTCTACGTCGTCCGCGAGAACACCGAAGGCGAGTATTCGGCGGTCGGCGGGCGGATCTTCGAAGGCACCGACCGGGAAACCGTGCTGCAGGAATCGATCTTCACCCGCAAGGGCGTGGACCGCATCCTGAAGTACGCTTTCGAGCTCGCGCAGCGCCGCCCCGCGAAACACCTGACCTCGGCCACCAAGTCCAACGGCATGGCGATCAGCATGCCCTACTGGGACGAGCGGGTCGAAGCGATGGCGGCGCGCTACCCGGAAGTGCGCTGCGACAAGTACCACATCGACATCCTCTGCGCCCGTTTCGTGCTGAGCCCCGAGCGCTTCGACGTGGTGGTCGCCTCCAACCTCTTCGGCGACATCCTCTCCGACCTCGGACCCGCCTGCGCCGGCACCATCGGCATCGCGCCGTCGGCCAACCTCAACCCGGAACGCGACTTTCCCTCGCTCTTCGAACCCGTGCATGGATCGGCGCCGGACATCTGCGGCCGCGGCATCGCCAACCCGATCGGCATGATCTGGTCCGGGGCGATGATGCTCGACTTCCTCGGCCGGGGAGACGCCCGTCACGGCGCCGCGCACGACGGCATTCTGCGCGCCATCGAGACGGTGCTCGTGGAAGGCCCGCGGACGCCGGACATGGGCGGCACCGCGAGCACCCGCGACGTCGGCCTGGCGATAGCCGGCGCGCTGTGATGCCGGCAGCAGCCCGCGATGCCCGGCTCGCCAGCCGGGGTGTCGTCGAGCCGGGATCCTGTTGGCGCTGAACACCTCTGGCTGGGCTCGGCAGGCCGGGCGGCGGCCGGGGATCACCCCCCGCAGCTCAGGGCGCGGCGTCGAGACCGGCGTCGAGCGCCACCTCGGCCTGTAGCCAGGCGGTAAACGCCTGCACCTGCGGCTTGCCGGCGGCCAGCGCCGAGGCGACGACGAAGTAGGCGCGTGGCAGCACCGCCGTCCTGGCCAGCGGCGGTACCAGCTTCCGGTCGCGAATCAGTTGCCCGATCATCGGCGTGCGGCCGAGGGCGATCCCCTGCCCCGCCATCGCCGCGTGGATCATCTGGTCGTAGTGCGTGAAATGCAGCGCGCCGGCCGGCTGCAGGTCGGCCACTCCGAGGGCGGTCAGCCAGGTCTCCCAGTCGAGCCAGGAGCCGCGCGCCGAGGGGTAGTCGAGGTGCAGCAGGACGTGCCGCGACAGGTCGGACGGGGTTTCCAGCCGCTGCGACGGCGCGGCGATCAGCGCCGGACTGCAGACCGGAAAAGCCTCCTCGCCGAACAGGCTGACCGCTCCGGGCGGTTGCGACTGCGGTATCCCGTAGCGGATCGCGACGTCGATCCGGGCGCGCTCGAGGTCGAGGACGTCGTTCGTCGCCGCGATCCTGAGCTCGATTTGCGGATGCAGCGCGCGCAGCCGCTGCAGGCGGGGAATCAGCCACAGCGACGCCAGGCCCGGGGTGGTGGTGACGGTGAGCATCCCCGGCGGCGGCTCGCTGTGCAGCCTGGCGACCGTGCGCCGCAAGCGGTCGAGCACCTCGGCGGTCACCCGGTAGAGATCCTGCCCGGCGTCGGTCAGCCGCAGCGCGCGCGTCCTGCGCTCGAACAGCGCGCAGCCGAGGCGCTCTTCGAGGGTCTTGATCTGGCGGCTCACCGCCGACTGCGTCAGGAACAGCTCGGCCGCCGCGCGGGTGAACGAAAGCGTCCGCGCTGCCGCCTCGAAAGCCGGCAGGAGGTCCAGCGGCGGCAGCTCAAAACGTCTGGCAGTCATTCTATTTTCGCATCCATAGCGTTCCCAGATACCGTTTGTGTAAATGCTCCGCCGCGCCAAGAATGTTTCGCACGGGGAGAGAACGGGCAGCCGCACCAGAGTCCTTATACATTCCCCGTTTTCATGGGTCAAGGAGGCTTGCATGGACAACGATCTGTTTCGGACGGCGACGATCATCGAACCCGGGGCGCTACTGAAGATTCCCGATGCCATGGGACGGACGATCCTTTGCGCCAGCGGGCAGCTGTGGCTGACACAGCACCACGACCGCGCGGACATCCTGCTCAACGGTGGCCAGCGATTCACCTTCAACCGCCCAGGCGACGCCTGCGCGCAAGCCATCGGCCCGACCTCGGCGGCGGTGATCGTCGACAGCGACGCAGCAACGGCGCGGGACAGGCATCCGGCGGTCGCCGGCCGCGGCTTGCCGGCGGTCATCGACCGCCTGCTGGCGACACTGCCGCGTCCGCCACACTGGCACGAGCCGGCGCACCCGGCGCGAATCTCGCTGCCACAACTGGCGCTCGAAGCGCGGCAGATGCGCACGGCGACGGTCGCTTATCTCGTCGCCCGGGCCGTGGCCACGCTGCGTGCACTGCTCGCCGGCCGGCGCCGGGGTCGGCGCGCGCCGCGAACGCCCGGTGATGACGGCTAGCCCGGAATGTCGGGCTCGACCAGGGCCGCCAACTGCGTGAGTGATTCCTGCCAACCGAGGTAGCACATCTCCAGGGGAACGGAGTCGGGGATGCCGCTTTGGGTGATGGTCAACTCGGTGCCACAGAGTACCGGCCTCAGCGAGACGGTCACCGCCATCACACCCGGCAGGTTCGGATCATCGAACCTGTCGGTGTACCGGATCAACTCGCCCGGGAGCAATTCGACGTACTCCCCGCCGAACGAGTGTCCATTGCCGGTCGAGAAGTTATGGAACGACATCCGGAAGGTGCCGCCGACGCGGGCATCCAGGTGATCAACGTCGCACGTGAAGCCGTGCGGGGGAAGCCACTTGGCGATGGCGCTGGCCTCGAGAAAGGCACGATAGACCTTCTCCGGCCTGGTGCGGAGCACGCGATGGAGGCGGACGGTACGCTCGGACATGGTTTGCTTTCCTTGTGGTCTGGGCCGGTGAACGGCTTCCGGGCTTGATCGATTGGGACGATTGCGCCGCAGGTTCGCGGTGCGGCGCGGTGCCGGTTGACTTTCGTGGGGCGCGGCTTGAGGAAGGTGGCGGCGTTTTCGATCGGCTCCAGCATCGACGGCGCCAATGCCTGCACGCAGTTGGCCGGGTCCGCCAACGCACAACGGGTGACGCTTGCCCGCGCCCAGGGAGCCGCGTGCATGCCGTTGCCAGCGGCAACCGAGCCCACCTCAACGACCACCGACGCAATCGACACCAAGGCAGGAACAGCCTACGACTCAACGGCCAGCGGCACTCCCATGCGGTCGCCATGCTGGAAGATGCGTCACGGCGCAACTATACCGCGTCGATCATTTCGTGGGTCAAGACATTGGCCGGGACCACCAGGTGGCCAGTACGTTCTGCCCAATCGACGACGCAGCAGGGTTGCGCGCACGCCGGCCGTGACTTCTTCGATGAACGCGGCCCAGGTCGACCCGAGGGGGATCGGGTCGTTCGAACTCCGCCGGGGCCATCTACAGGCCGGCGACGGCCGGGTACCGGCCGATGCGTTCGAGGACGGCGGAGAGGATCTTGCCGGCTGCGTCCTTCATCTTCGACAGGCTGGGAAAGCCGAAGCGAGGCACGTCGCGTGGCGTCCGGTCGACGGCGAGCAGCCTGGAGTTCATGATGTTGGCTCAGGATCAGGGTGGCGAGATCGAAAAGGGTCTGCCGTGTGCCACGGTAGCCCAGCCAGGTGCGGGCATATCCGCCCGCCAGGTCGTACTGCGGGAAGCCCGCGCGCAGCAGCGGCAGGGCGAGCCACCTTGCGCTCTCAAGTGCGTGCGAATTGCCGGTCAGCAGCTGCGCGCGAAACCAAGCGTGAACTGGCAATCGACCATCGCGTCCTGCAACCGGGCGCGCTGGCGCGACTCCTGCCGGCCGGTGCCGGCAGCGCCTGCGTAAACTCGTCGCAGGCGTCGAGGCCCAGCAGCCCCGGGAAACGATGATCGGGCACCCCGGTTGCCGCTTTCAGAAGGTCAGCCGCGGTATTCAGCGACGCGCCGATGACCAGGGTGGCGATCGCTTCGCCCATGGTCGCGATTTCCGCGCGCGGCGTGCCGCCGATGGTCAGCGGTGAGCACTCGGCTTCGACCAGATGACCGTCGAGCGAATCGGCGATGTCCGGAACGACGACTGGACGCAGTCCGAAGGCTTCTCGCGATGCAGCCGGCCGAGCCGGAAGACGGCCTGCTCGAGGAGCGCGACCTGCTGCGCCGCGCCGTCCGTCATCAGTTCGGCTTCGACAACATGGTCGGTCGTTCGGCGGTCATGCGCCGCGTGTTCGACCAGGCCCGGCTGGTCGCCAAAGGGAACGCCACGTTGCCGATTCGCGGCGAAACGGGCACCGGCAAGGAACTGATCGCCAACGCCATCCACTACAAGTCACCGCGCTCGCGCAACGCCATGGTCCGCCTCAACTGCGCGGCGCTGCCGGAAACGCTGCTCGAAGCGGAACGCTTCGGCCACGAACGCGGCGCCTTCACCGGCGCCACCGCCACCCGCGCCGGGCTGGTCGAAGTCGCCAGCGGCGGCACCCTCTTCCTCGACG
>DPSD01000409.1:12983-13158 GCA_003538495.1 Accumulibacter sp. | reverse complement strand
CCCGACGCCCGGGCCGCGCCCGCGGCCCTCCAGGCGTTGCTGCCGGCGGTCGGCGCGCGGGCCGACACCAGGCCGCAGGCGCTGTACATCAGCCGGATGGTCGCCGACATCGTCGGCCGCCAGGCCGGCAGCAACGAACCGCAGGCGAGGGCGGCGACGGCGCTGGCCGAAGCAG
>DPSD01000409.1:0-12698 GCA_003538495.1 Accumulibacter sp. | reverse complement strand
CGACGGCGCTGGCCGAAGCAGTCGTCCGCTACGCCCGGCATTGCCCGGCCGAGGCGGCAGGGCTGGTCGCCGCCTGCCTCGAACAGGCGCTGGCGATCGCCAACGACGGCGACCGCGCGCAGGCGCTGATCGACATCTGCGGCACTTTGCAGGGCGGCCCGGCCGGCTGGCCGCCGCTGCTCGAGGCCACGCTATCGACGGCGCTGGCGGGCGTACGCCTTGACGACCCGGAGCTGCGGCGAGCGGTTTTCGCTGCCGGCGTCGGCGTGCTGTGCGCCGCTGACGACCCCGACGCCGCCGAGCGCCTCGCCCGCCGGACGACCGAAGCGTCGCTGCTCGACGAACTGCTGGCGCAGGTCGCCGGCGAGCGCGAACGGCTGACCCTCGGCGAGCTGTCGCTGTTCGAGCGCGCCTTCGTCGCCATCGGCAACGGCCAGCTCGCCAACGCCGTCCTGCACTCGGTCAAGGTCGAGAACGACAGTGCCAACATCCTCCGGTTGCTGGCCGAGGCGCTGCTTGCGGAGCAGTGGGGCGGCGAGCGCGAGCGCTTGCTGGCGGAGTTTCTGCCGCAGTTCGCGGCGCCACTGCGGGCGCTGCGCGGGAGCAGCGAGATCGCGCGCCTGATCGCCGAGATCGAAGCCGTCGACAGCGCCTTCATCGAGGCGGCGCGGATTGTCGGCGAGGGTCGCGGCTAGTTGCCGGCGCCCTGTCCGGTGAGGCGAGCGGGTTACTGCGCGGACAACTGCCCGACCGCGACGCTGCCGGCACGAGCCGGTGCCTTGAGCACCGGCGCTGACGCCACGCCGGCGACGGCGAAGCGCCGCTCAGCGCTCGCCCAGGCTGTACCGCACCAGCTGCGCGACCCCATCGACGTTCAGCTTCTGCATCACCCGCGCTTTATGCACTTCGACGGTACGCGGACTGATCCCCAGTTCGTCGGCGATGTCGCGGTTGTGGCCGCCGCGGACGATCAGTTCCATGACTTCGCGTTCGCGCGGCGTCAGGGTCGCCAGCAGTCCGGCGAAGTGGCTGCGCTGCTCACGCCGCTGACTGCTGCTCTGGTACTTCGCGAAGGCTTCGTCGATCGCCACCATCAACTTGGCCTGATCGAGCGGCTTTTCGAGGAAGTCAACCGCCTGCGCCTTGAACGCAGCGCGTGCCGATTCGACGTCGCCATGCCCGGTGATGACGATCACCGGCAGGCTGCAAGCAGCTTCGAGCAGGCGCCGCTGCAGGGCAAGGCCGTCGATGCCGGGCATTCGGATGTCGACCAGAACGCAGCCACGCCAATCCGGTGACAAGGCCTGGAGAAAGTTCTCGGCATCGGCGAAGATCGCCGTGCGATAGCCGCGCAGGCCGAGCAGCAGGCCAAGCGAATCGCGCACGGAGGCGTCGTCGTCGACGATGAACACGCTCAGGTCAGACACCTGAAGGACTCCCTTCGAAAGGCAGCAGGAGCCGGAAAACGCCGCGATCGCCAACCTCCGCCCAGAGATTGCCACCATGCGCCTCGGCAATCGCGCGGCTGATGGCCAGGCCCAGCCCGAGGCCGCTCGACTTGGTGGAATTGAAGGGCTCGAAAAGGCGTGCTGCAGCGCTGGCGCTCAAGCCGCTGCCGCTGTCTTCGACGCTGATGCAGATGCGGTCGTGACCCTCCGGCAGAGCCGAGACGCTTACCGTGCGCGCACCTGCCGGCCGCTCGGCGACGGCGCCGAAGGCGTTGGCAAGCAGATTGCGGAGCACCACTTCGAGCTGTGGGCGATCTGCCAGCAGGACGCCTTCCGGCATCGGCCCGACGGTGAGCGCGACGCCGGTCCTGGCCGCCTGTTCGGCGAACGGAGCCGCCGCCACGGCCAGCAGCTCGTCCAGGGCAACCGGCTCCAGGCGGGTGGTGCCGGTGCGGAAGAAATCGCGCAGCCGGCGCACGACCTCGGCGGCGCGATACGATTCGGCGACCATCAGCTTGATGGTCGCCTTCAGGCGATCACCTGTTTCGCCGCGCGCGAGCAACTCCTCGCAAGCCGAGCCATAAGCCGAGAGCGCGGTGATCGGCTGATTCAGCTCGTGCGCCAGGGCGCCGGCCATCTCGCCGGCAGCGGCGAGGCGCAGCGTGTGACGCAGTTCGGCGCTGATCCGCTGCTGCTCGTCGACCACCACGCCGACGAAGAAACCGGCGAGGACCAGCACCACCGTCACCACCTGGATCTCCAGGATGCTGACCGCGGAGAATTCCTGCAGATGCACGACGAGGATGATGCCGACCTGGATCACGGCCGCACTGAGCACCGCCCCGGCCAGGCCTTCGCGTGCCGCGGCCCAGATGATCGGCAGGAAAAGAAGGTAGAAATACTTGAAGTCCGATTCCGCGCCAAGGCCGAAGACCGCCCACAGGGCAGCCGCCGCAGCCAGGAGATAGCCGGGGGTGTCCGGTCGCTTGACGGAGGCCAGCAGCTGCACCCGGCCGCGCTCGTCGAGCAACATCCAGAGCAGCGGCATCGACACCAGGATCCCGACGCCGTCGCCGATCCAGTAGCGGCCAGCCGCCTCCAGCCAGCCCGCCGCCGGAACCAGGTCGAGCCCGACCAGCGAAAGGACGAAGAACAGGCTGGTCAACAACGTGCCGGCGACGACGATCCCCGACCACTGCAGCATGCCGGAGCGATCGGAGAAAATCCCGAGGCCGCCGATTCGTCGCCTGAGGACACCGCCGATCGCACCATAACCGAGCGCCAGCATGACCGCGATGGCGATCGATGCCGGCAGCGCGGCAGGCAGGCTGCGGACCCAGATCTCGGCCAGCAGTACCGCCACGGCGAGCGGCACGGCTGCCTTCCAGCCGTAGCGCAGCATGAAGACCAGAGCCAGCGCGGGCGCCGGATTCCAGGGCGTGATGTAGAGACCGTGCAGCGGATGGAAGAAGCTCAGCCAGTCGAGCGCCACGTAGCCCACGATCAACAGCAGGGCGTCGGCCCAGCGCAGTCGGCTTGCGGTAGTCATCGCTTCCCTCAACTCGATTCACTCCAGCGAAGATCGATTGTGCACCAGTACGGCGTCCGGCGTAAGTCGTCCGGCTCCCTACGTGAAACCCCTATCCGGGTGCTGAAAGCCGCCCTCTGTCAGCGCTGCGCCGGGCCGCCGGATGCGCGGCACGCGTACGTTGCTGCCCGAATTTTCAAGGCCTTCCTGTCGGCCTAAGATCGACTCGTCAAGCAGGCGCCGTCTACCGACGGCGTGTCGCTCGATGGTCGTGATGGAGGCTGCCCGTGTTCTACTCGCTGAGTGCCTTGCTGACGCTGTTCACCTTCTGGCTGCTGCTTTCCGGCAGCCTGGCGCCTTTTCTGGTCGCCGCCGGAGCCGCCGGGGCCCTGGCCGTGCTGCTGGTCGCGCGGCGCATGGACATCATCGACCGGAACGGCCGGCGAGTGCGCATCGGCGCGCTTGCGCTGTGCTCGTACTGGCTGTGGCTGATCCGCCAGATCGTCATCTCGGCGTGCGACGTCAGCCGGCGCATTGTCGATCCTCGGCTGCCGATAGCGCCGACGCTGGCGCGCTTCAAACCCTTGCAGACGACCGAAATGGGCCTCGTCATTCATGCCAACTCGATCACCTTGACGCCGGGAACGATCGCCGTCGAAGTTGACCGGGACGAAATGCTGGTACATGCCCTGAGTGCGGCCGGCGCCGTCGGCCTGGCCGGCAGCGAGATGGACCGCCGCGTCGCCGCGCTCGAGCGGTCGGCCTGATGTTCGCGGTCACCACTCTGGCCTTGCTGATCACGGTCAGCCTGACGCTGGCGCGCGCGGTGCTCGGCCCGACTGTCTTCGACCGGCTGCTGGCGAGCAACACCATCGGCACCTGCACCGTGCTGCTGCTGGCGGTGATCGGCTTCCTGGCCGGCCGGCCGGAGTTCCTCGACCTGGCGCTGGTGTACGGCCTGCTCAACCTGGTCGGCACCGTCGCCGTGCTGAAGTTCTTCCACGACGGCAAGCCGGGCGACCATCGGCGCGATGAGGAAGCGGTGCGGCAGTGAGCGATCTGCTGATCGACCTTTCGAGCTGGGCGTGCCTGCTGACCGGCGGTCTGTTCTGCGCCATCGGCGCGCTCGGCCTGCTGCGTTTTCCCGACTTCTACACCCGCATGCACGCGGCCAGCGTCACCGACACCGTCGGCGCAGCGCTGATCCTGCTCGGGCTGATTCTGCAGGCGGGAGTCACGCTGGTCGCTGCCAAACTGGTAATGATCGGGCTCCTGCTGTACTTCACCGGCCCGGTCGCCGGCCATGCGCTGGCCAAGGCGGCGATGAAACGCGGCCTGCTGCCGTTGCTGGCTGATGCCGCCCCCTCTTCGTCGCCCGCCCCGACCTCGCCCCTGGCCGCTGCCACCCAGCACGCCGCGTCACCCGGCACGGAGGACGCGCCATCGAAACCCTGATCGTCAACGTTCTGCTCACCCAGATGATGATTGCCGTGGTGGCGCTGGCACGCGTCCGCAACCTGTTCGCGGTGATCGTCCTCTTTGGCCTGTACAGCTTCCTCACGGCGACCGTGATGGTCGCGCTCGACGCCGTCGATGTGGCGATGACCGAAGCCGCCGTTGGCGCCGGCATTTCCACCGTCCTGCTGCTCGCCGCGCTGCGCCTTTGTCACAGCGAGGAAGAGAAGCCGGTGCACAAGCCCTGGCTGCCGCTGGCGGTTACCATCGGCACCGGGCTGGTGCTGGTCTATGGCACCTGGGACCTGCCGCCCTTCTCGGATCCGGAGGCGCCGATCCACACGCACGTGGCGCCGCGCTACCTGGAAGATGGCCCACGCGAAACCGGCGTTCCCAACGTGGTGACCGCCGTTCTCGCCAGCTACCGCGGCTTCGACACGCTCGGCGAGACGACGGTGGTGTTCACCGCCGCGATCGGCGTCATCGCGCTGCTTGGCCGCCGCCGGCACGTCAGGAGGGGCAAGCAGTGAAGAACGACATGATCCTGCGGGTGGTCGGCAAACTGTTCATCCCGTTCATCCTGCTGTTCGCGCTCTACGTCCAGTTCCACGGCGATTTCGGACCCGGCGGTGGCTTTCAGGCGGGCGCCATCGTTGCCGCGGCGATGGTGTTCTACGCCATGATCTACGGACTGAGCACGGCGCGCCGGGTGCTCCCCGACTGGCTCGTCGAGTCGATGATCGCCGCCGGCCTGCTGCTCTATCTGGGCGTCGGCTTTGCCGGCCTGTATGCGGGGGGGAACTTTCTCGACTACTTCGTCCTCGATGCCGACCCGGTCGAAGGTCAGCATCGAGGGATTTTCTGGATCGAGCTGGGGGTGGCGATCACGGTCTGCGGCGTGCTGCTGAAGATCTACTACCTGTTCGCCCAGCGCGGTCAGGACCGGTGATGAACTTCTTCAGCCATTACGACTACTGGGTGATGCTCTTCCTGGCGATGAGCGGGCTGTTCATCGTCATTGCCCGCGGCAACCTGATCAAGAAACTGGTCGGGCTGGCGATCCTGCAGACCTCGGTGTATCTGCTCTACCTGGCGCCCGGCAAGATCGTCGGCGGCACGGCACCGATCGTCGATGCCGCGTTTACCGTGTACTCCAACCCGCTGCCACAGGTCCTGATCCTGACGGCAATCGTCGTCGGCGTGGCCACTCTGGCTCTCGGGCTGGCGCTGGTGGTGCGCATCCGCGAGGAGTACGGCACCATCGAGGAAGACGAGATCCTGCGCCTCGATGCCGATCCGGCCGACCAGCCGTCCGGACCGCCGGAGGCGCAACGATGAACGTCGCGGAACATCTCCCGGCGCTGCAGATCGTCCTGCCGCTGGCCAGCGCTCCGCTGGCGGTGCTTCTGCGCGACCGCCTGGCAGCCTTCGTGCTGGTCCTGGCGGCGACCTGGGCTGCGTTCGCGATCAGCATCCTGCTGTGGCTGCAGGTCGGCGAGACCGGGCCGATGTCCTACGCCATCGGCAGCTGGCCGCCGCCCTGGGGCATCGAGTACCGCGTCGACGCGCTCTCCTCGCTGTTGCTGATGCTGGTCTCGGGCATTGCGGCGGTGGTTCTGCCCTACAGCCGCAGCAGTATCGAGCGCGAGATTCGCCCGGAGAAGCACACGCTGTTCTACGCCCTGTTCGCCCTGTGCCTGAGCGGCCTGCTCGGCATCACGATCACCGGCGACGCCTTCAACCTGTTCGTTTTCCTGGAAATCTCCTCGCTCTCGTCGTACGCGCTGATCGCGCTCGGCAAGGACCGCCGCTCGCTGACGGCGTCATACCAGTACCTGATCATGGGCACCATCGGCGCCACCTTCATCGTCATCGGCGTCGGTCTGCTCTATCTCAAGACCGGCACCCTCAACCTGGCCGACCTGGGGGTCCGTCTGCAGGCGATGACCAGCCACCGGCCGGTCCTCGCGGCGCTGGCCTTTCTCACCGTCGGCATCTCGCTGAAGCTGGCGATGTTCCCGCTGCACCAGTGGCTGCCCAACGCCTATGCCTACGCGCCGTCGGCGGTATCGGCCTTCCTCGCCGCCACCGCCACCAAGGTATCGGTGTATGCGCTGCTGCGCTTCTACTTCTCGGTGTTCGGGGAAACGGCGATCTTCCAGCGGCTGCCGATGGAAGATCTGATGCTGGTACTGGCGCTGGCCGGGATGTTCGTCGCCTCGACGGTGGCCATCTTCCAGGACAACCTGAAGCGGCTGTTCGCCTACTCCAGCGTCGCCCAGATTGGCTACATCGTCCTCGGTATCTCCTTCGACTCGGTGACCGGGCTGACCGCCACGATCGTGCACCTGGTCAACCACGCGGTCACCAAGGGCGGCCTGTTCCTGCTGCTCGGAGCGGTGATCGCCGGCATCGGTGGGGTCACCCTGGCGCGCGCGCATGGTCTCGCACGAGTCATGCCGCTGACCAGTTTCGGCATCGTCCTGTGCGGACTGAGCCTGATCGGCGTGCCTGGCACAGCGGGCTTCGTCAGCAAGTGGTACCTGATCCTGGCAGCACTCGAGAAGGGCCAGTGGTGGCTGGTGTTCCTGATCGTGCTGTCGTCGCTGCTGGCTGTCGCCTACGTCTGGCGTTTCGTCGAGGTGGCCTACTTCCGGGCGCCGCGCGCCGACCTCGCGGGGGTCCGTGAGGCGCCGCTGGCGCTGGCGATTCCGGCCTGGATTCTGGTCGGCGCAACGCTCTGGTTCGGCGTCGATACCTCGCTGACGGTCGGCTCGGCCAGCCGCGCGGCGGCTCAGTTGCTAGGAGCAGCGCCATGATCGCCGGCGAAGCGCTGGTCCTCGCCGCCTTCGCGCTACCGGCCGTCGGCAGCGTGGCGATTGCCCTCTGCGGCCGCTGCCCGCAGCTGCGCGAGACGGCGACGCTGATCACCGCGGTCTTGCTGCTGTGGTGCACGCTGTCACTGCTGCCGATGGTCCTGGCAGGCGGGCGGCCCGGCGTGCATTTGTTCGAGCTGCTGCCCGGACTGGCGATCGCTTTCTCGGTCGAGCCACTGGGCATGCTTTTCGCCCTCGTCGCCTCCGCTCTGTGGATCGTGAACTCGCTGTACTCGATTGGCTACATGCGCGGCAACCGCGAAGAACATCAGACACGCTTCTACGTCTGCTTCGCGCTGGCGATCGCCGCCGCGATCGGCATCGCCTTCGCCGCCAATGTGTTCACCCTGTTCGTGTTCTACGAGCTGCTGACGCTGATCACCTACCCGCTGGTCACCCACCACGGCACCGACAAGGCCAAGGCGGGCGGACGAATCTACCTGGGCCTGCTGATCGGCACCTCGATGCTCTTTCTGCTGCCGGCACTGGTGTTCACCTGGCACGTCGCCGGCACCACCGACTTCACGCCGGGGGGCATTCTCCAGGGTCGGCTGTCCGGCTTTGCCCTCGGCGGGTTGCTGGCGCTGTACATGTTCGGTATCGGCAAGGCGGCGTTGATGCCCTTCCACCGCTGGCTACCGGGGGCGATGGTGGCGCCGACACCGGTCTCGGCGCTGCTGCACGCGGTGGCGGTGGTGAAGGCCGGTGTATTCAGCGTCCTGAAGGTAATCATCTATGTCTTCGGCACCGAAACGCTGGCGACGGAAGCGAGTACCGACTGGCTGGTGGTGGTGGCCGGGTTCACCATCGTCGCCGCCTCGGTAGTCGCGCTCAAAGCCGACAACCTGAAACGGCGGCTGGCCTATTCGACGATCAGCCAGCTCTCCTACGTGGTGCTCGCCGCGGCGATCCTGGCGCCGCTTTCGGTGATCGGCGCGGCGCTGCATATCGTTACCCATGCGGTTGGCAAGATCACGCTGTTCTTCGCTGCCGGCGCGATCTACACCGCCGCCCACAAGACCGAAGTCAGCCAGCTCGACGGCATCGGCCGGCGCATGCCGTGGACCATGTCGGCGTTCACCATCGGCGCGCTGTCACTGATTGGCATCCCTCCGGCCGCAGGCTTCATCAGCAAGTGGTTCATCATGTCCGGCGCTGCGGCGGGCGGTCATTTCGCCGCGCTGGCGGTGCTGATCGTCAGCACGCTGCTCAATGCGGCCTACTTTCTGCCCATTGTTTACGCTGCCTTCTTCCGGCCGCTGCCGGCCGGCGATGAACGGCACCCGCACGGCGAGGCACCGCTGTCCATGGTCATCGCGCTGATGCTGACCAGCACCGCGACGCTTTCCCTGTTTCTTTTCTCATCGCCGCTGCTGCAGCTCGCCGAGCAGCTGGTGGCGCCGAAGTAACCATAGGCGGAGGCCGACCATGTCAGGACCACGAGAATACTGGCTGGACCGCAGCGAGAACGTGAGCAAGATCTATCGGGGCCTGTGGCTGTTCGGATTGGCGCTGCTCGCCGTCGATCTGGCGCTGCACAAGCACGAGGACTTCGCTTTCGCGGCCTGGTTTGGTTTCTACTGTCTCTTCGGATTCTTCGCCTGCGTCGTGCTGGTGCTGGTCGCCAAGCGTCTGCGCGGCGTGCTGATGCGCGCCGAGGACTACTATGAGCGCTGACTTCCCGGTCGCGCTGGTCTTTCTGCTCGGCGCCGTCGTCGTGCCGCTGCTGCACGGCAGGCTGCGCACGGCCTGGATGCTGCTGCTGCCGGTGGCGGCGTTCGCTTGTCTGCTGACGCTGCCGCTCGGCGAGTCGGGCCAGGTCGAGCTGCTCGGTCAGACGCTGGTCCTGATGCGTGTCGACCGCCTGAGCCTGCTCTTCGGATACGTCTTTGTCCTGGCGTCGCTGCTCAACGTCATTTACGCCCTGCACCTCAAGGACACCATGCAGCACGTCGCCGGACTGATCTATGCCGGCAGCTCGATTGGCGCGGTGTTCGCCGGCGATCTGATGACGCTCTTCATCTACTGGGAACTCACCGCCGTGTCGTCGGTGCTGCTGATCTGGGCTCAGCGTAGCGACAGCAGCTTCCGCACGGGCCTGCGCTATGTCCTGGTGCAGCTGCTTTCGGGCATGTTCCTGCTCGCCGGCGCGCTGCTGCACTGGCGTACCACAGGGTCGCTGGCTTTCGGCCAGATTGGTCTTTCAGGCCCGGCGGGGGTACTGATCCTGATCGCTTTCGGCATCAAGTGCGCCTTCCCGTTGTTGCACAACTGGCTGCAGGACGCCTATCCGGCGGCGACGCCAACCGGCGCCGTGATCCTCTCCGCGTTCACGACCAAGCTCGGCATCTACGCGCTGGCGCGCGCCTATCCCGGCACCGAGATGCTGATCTGGGTCGGTACCCTGATGGCGGCTTTCCCGATCTTCTATGCCGTGATCGAGAACGATCTGCGCCGGGTGCTCGCCTATAGCATGAACAACCAGCTCGGTTTCATGGTCGTGGGCATCGGCATCGGCAGCGAACTGGCGATTAACGGCGCGGTGGCGCACGCCTTTGCCGACATCCTGTTCAAGGGCCTGCTGTTCATGTCGATGGGAGCGGTGCTGCTGCGCACCGGCACGGTCAAAGGTAGCGAGCTGGGTGGGCTGTACAAGTCGATGCCCTGGACCACCGGCTTCTGCTTGGTCGGCGCGGCGTCGATCTCGGCGTTCCCGCTGTTCAGCGGTTTCGTCACCAAGTCGATGATCATGTCCGCTGCCGCCGGCGAGGGGCTGCTGCTGACCTGGCTGGTGCTGTTGTTCGCGTCGGCCGGGGTCTTTCACCACGCCGGCATCAAGATCCCGTATTTCGCTTTCTTTGGCCACGACTCGGGGATTCGCTGCCCGGAAGCACCACGCAACATGCTGGTGGCGATGGCGATCGGCGCCGCACTGTGCATCGGCATCGGCGTTTTCCCGCAGGCCTTGTACGCCATTCTACCGTATGCGGTGAGCTACCAGCCCTACAGCGCATCGCACGTGGTCGCCCAACTGCAGCTGCTGGTGTTTTCGGCGCTGGCTTTCGCGGTTCTCATGCGCACCGGCATCTACCCGCCCGAGCTGCGCTCGGTCAACCTCGACAGCGACTGGTTCTACCGCGTCCTGTTCGCCAGCTGGGCGCAGCGGGCTACCGACGCCCTGCAGCAAGCGCGGGCGACCTTCGGGCGCCTGCTGCGAAGCACCGGCAAACGGCTATACGCGCGCATCCACCGTCACCACGGCCCCCAGGGCAGCCTGGCCCGCACCTGGCCCACGGGCAGCATGGCGCTCTGGGTAACGACGATGCTGCTGGCCTGGCTGGCTCTCTATTACCTGCCCTGATCATGAGCCCCGCGTCCATCGTGGACGGCTTGCGGGTGGCCTGGAGATCAAAGGAGGCATCATGTGCAACTCCCTTGCCGATCAAACAGCCGGGCAGGGTGCAGGCGCCCGGCGCCTGCTGATTCCTGTCGACCCTAGCGAACGGTCACGCTGGGGCCTTCAGTACGCGATTCGTCTGCAGCGCAGCGGCAAACCGGTACAGGCCGTCTTGCTGTTCGTTTCCGAGCCGGTCACCGCCCTCGAGGTATTGCGTTTTCGTACGCACGTCGAAATTGCGCGCTTCCAGGCCAAATGCGGCGCACTGATCCTGCACGATGCCGCGCAGCCGCTGGTCGCGGCAGGCGTCGCGTGCCGGGAGATCTACCGCCAAGGCGACATCGTTGGCGAGATCGGCGACGCCGCCGAACAACTCGGCTGCGACGAAATCGTGCTGCCGCTGCCACACGCCCGCATCGTCAAGCTGCTGGCGCGCGACGTGGTGCGCGAGGTGATCAAGCGAGCCAAGAGCGTCCCGGTGGTGACCACCGACGCCACCGGCGTCGCCGAGCGGGCTGGCGGCAACTGGCTGTAGGAGTTGCCGAAAGCGCTTTCCGGGGGAAACGACTCAGCGACCAGGACCTGTCGGCGAAAGTCGTCGCGACCATCGGCTACGGCCCACCCTTGCACCCACGCCCCCCGCTCGCGCTACCATCCGCGGCACTTCCCAAATCCATGTTTTCTACGCGGCCCGCTTCGCGCCCTGGGACCGGGCTCGTCCAACAAACGGTACCGATCGTGGCGGCGCACGATCTCAGCATATTCGTTGTGCGCCCGGGAGCGGAGAAGACGCGACGCGGTTCGTGCCGCCAATGGTACTGATGCCGTCGGCCGGCATCCTCTTCACTTTGCGCCGTCGGCGGGCGTGCTGCCAAGCCCGCGGACGTCAAACGCCTGGATCGGCGAAGCGAAGGTCAGGGCAGTGTCATGCCAATGGACAGAAACATGCCTGCCGCACCGTATACCACCAGCTCGGAGCAGAAGCGCTTGTAGCAATAACCCATCCCCGGCAGGATGACCGGCGCATAACCCGAATCGTTGAACGGGATCTTGTCCTGATACTTGCCGCGGTAACCGTGCAGTACGCCGGCCGTAAGTTTCAGGTAGAAGGGCTGCACCGCGTCGACCGGCCGCCAGAGCAGACCGCCGTAGGCATACCACGTAGCTTGGTCAAAGGAGTTCTGGAAGGTCGCGGCGCCGACCAGTACCTGGCCTGCAAGCCAGCGCTTGTCGAGCCGCCATTCGGCGTTGATCAATTCCAGCGCGTTGTTCTGCTCGTCCTGATCGAAGTGCGCCGAAGCGACGCTGGTCTGCAGATAGTAGCGGTCGGTGCGCCACGGTTCGGGGGCGTCCCAGCCCGGGACCGACGACGTCGAAGGAGCCGGAGCGCCCTGCGCGATGGCTGCGGGCGCGGCCAGCGCCAGCGTGGCGAAAACACTGCCCACCAGCGGCATCGCCCAGCGCCGCCAGCGCGCGCTGCGGTCTTGATTGCTGGCGAGAAGGGCGTTCGTCGGGGAAGTCTCGACGGGATGGAAACCGCGGGCAAGGGAGTTCATTTCGCGAGGGCCAAAGCTGAAAGGCGCAAAGATACCATGACCACCGGGTTTGTGTCAGGCTTCCCGGTGCCCGGGTGTCGACCACGGGTGGCCAGATGGGCGCCGGATCAACTGCCGGCATTCTTGCCGACAACCCTGCCCGGCGAGAGGTTTACCGGTACCGGCTGGTCGAGCATCGGCCAGACACCGCGCTCTAGCGCGCGGCTGCCATCGAAGACCAGCCAGCTCTGACTGCCGTAGTGCGGCAGCGGCCGCAGCAGCGCGCGCAGGGCGCTGGCGTCGCGCGCGGAAATCACCGCCAGTGGCGCGCCGGTCTTGCCGGCAAGCGTCCATAGTTGTGCCGTACCCCGATTGCCGGGGTCCGGCGGCCGCGGCGGCAGCTTCGCCGCCGCCAGCGCGGCATCGACATCGACGTGCACGCCGATCAGCAATACCGGT
>DPSD01000146.1 GCA_003538495.1 Accumulibacter sp. | reverse complement strand
CAGCGCCTTCGACTTGTTGTCGTTCATTGTTGCTGTCCTTTTCCTTGACTTTCCTTGATTGAGAGGAATTATCCCACGTTCGACCGTGCTCGAGATGCTCGCATCCACATCACCATAAAAATGTCCTCATATACAGGAGTGTATAAATAAGCAGAACCTTCCGCCGGCGCGCGCAGTCATTCCGTCTGCAGGATTCCGGTCTGGTGCGCGAGGCGGCTTTCGAGGAGGTCGATCAGAAACAGCAACTCACGCGCGGTGCCCAGAGGAAAGCCTCTGCGCTCGCCATCGCGGTTGTCGCGCAAGAGTTTGTGCAGGTAGGCCAGACATTCGGGGGAATTCCAGGTACGTGTCACTGCAACCCGGATATGCGGCAATTGCCCCACCCTGGGGAGGCGCTCCAGCAGTTGTTCGATCGACGCAGCCTGCCCATCGCTGGCAGCAAAGACCGGTTCTACGAGTTCCTCGGCGCTTTCCCAGTCCGCTGCAGCGACATTGAAGTGGCGTGTAAGCCTCAAGCCGAGTGCTTCGAAGGCCTCACGCTGCTCATTCTGACGGTATACCTCAAGCAGTTTCAACCAGGGCGTCACAGCTAGCGTCGGCTTTTGTTCGACAAACTCTTCGAGCACCTGTGCCGCTCCCGTGACACGTCCGAAGGAAATCATGATCTCGGCGAGTTGGAGTACCGCAGTCGCCTCATCGTCGTCGCGCGCAGCCGACTCCCTCGCGACGCCGTCCGGGACCAGAAGAGTGGTGTCCATAACTGGCTCGCTCTCGGTAGTCATCGCCGGACGTTCCGCGAGCCCAATGGTCTGGTGTCGATTATCGGCATCGTCGCTGGAATCACCCGGCCGAGGCATGGGCTCGGCAATATCCGGCAGGCGAGACGCACGGCCAGAACGGCGGCGAAGCAGCCAGGTCAAGCCAGCAACCAGCCCGAACAGAAGCCCGGCCTCAAGCCACCAATCCTTGTTCTCGTTCACTCGCGCTACCGGCGCGGCCGCAATCCGGGATGGCGCTGTGGCCGGCTGGGGCATGCCTGCCGGCACAGCCGCCGCGACGAATGTCTGCTGCTTGCTGCTCTGACCCAGGCTCTTCCTCTGCAGGTCGTTGAGCGCCGCATCCAGCCGCCGTACCTGTTCCGCGACCACCAGTTGCTGCTCCGCCTGCGTGTGTAGTGCCGACAAGAGCTGGTACTCGATACGCAGCATCGAGCGCTGATTGTCGGTGGTCTTGTTCAGTAGTTGGGCAGATAGCCTGGTACTCAGACGCAGAGGCAGGTCGTCAGCGATTCGTGGCTGCTGGCTGTCGGCGCCGCCGGAAAGGAGCAGGCGATCGGTCGCACCATAGCCGGGGAAGGGTTTCCGGGGAAGCTGCCGTTCCGGTTGCAAGCCGGTCTGCGTATCGCCTGCCGAAGCCGCCCCGGGGTTCGTGGCAGGACGCGCAGCCGCTAGCACTTGGCTATCCGGTGTGCCAGGCGGTGAGCCTGTGGCCGGTCGCTGGCGGGAGACTGGCTCCGCTACTGCTGCCATTCGGACAGCAGGCAGGGCCACTGGTGGCTTGCTGGCAAGGGGAGGATCGACCAGCAGCAGGTACTTGTGTACCACCTCGGCGCCGCAACCGGCATGCAGATTGACCTGCAATACCGGTTCGCTGATGGTCTGCTCGGAAACGATATGCAAACGCAACCCGCTGCCGCGCTGCTCAACGGTGAGACGAGCGCGCGTCAGCAATGGGATGTCGCTTTCGCCTGACTGGCCCCTTTGGCCAAGGCGAAAACATTCCGCCAACGGCTGCTTGCCGGCAGCCGTATCCAGGAGTTGGACCTCGGCTTCGAAGCGCGATCCGAGGTGTGACAGCACGGTCATCTTGCCGAGAGCCACCGCCTCGGCTACTCCCGCAGAACACAGCAGGATCGGTAGTAGCGGAAGCCGGAATAAAGGTAAATACATGAGGCCGGAGCGCATGGGGCGGAAGGTAAGGCACGTTCGAGTGACTCATCTTATTACAAGGCTGCATGGATTGGCCGAAATGGCTTGCGAGATTACTCGTCTGGTCGAACCGGCGGGTCATTGCTGCGACCGTCAAACCAGACGGCTTCCGGCATGTTCGAGGAGCTCGCTCAGGGCATGCGCAACCGACTGCGCTCGCACCGATTCGCGGTCGCCCTGAAAATGACGGGTACAGGTGGCCGCGCATCCTGCCAATCCGGCCCAGGCGAAGCAGACAGTGCCGACCGGCCTGCCCGGGGAACCCCCGCCCGGACCCGCGACGCCGGTGATGGCCAGAGCCCAGTCGGCACGGCTACGCTGCAGTGCTCCCAGGGCCATGGCCCTGGCTGTCGCTTCGCTGACCGCGCCGTGCGCCGATAGGGTGTCGGCGGCAACGCCGAGAAGCTCGATTTTGGCGTCGTTCGAGTAGGTGATGAAACCGCGGTCGAACCAGGCGGAACTCCCGGCGATCGCGGTCAGACACTGTCCCACCCAGCCACCGGTGCAGGATTCCGCTGTCGCCAGGCGCTCGCCATTCGCCAGCAGCAACTGTCCCACTGCGGCGGCCAGGGTTTCAAGGGCGGCCTGATCGTGTCGGATCATTCGCGTATGTAGCGCAGCATCGCCAGCAGGAGCAGGAAGTGAAGCGAAGGCGAGCTAGCCAAAGTGATCATATCCCTTGTCCTTGATGGGCACCGCTTGCCCGTCGTCGTCGACCAGCGTCAGTTGGCCGGGAGTTGCTCTGATGACACGGCCGCAACACCAGAGCGGCAACGCCAGCCGGACTGCGAGTTCGGCGATCTCGGCGCGTCTTGCCGGTGCTGCGGAGAATACCAGTTCGTAGTCGTCACCGCCAGCGAGCTGACATCGGCGAGCCAGTACAGGGTCTGCTGCCGCCGGCAGCGGCGGTAGCTGCGCCACGAAAAGCTCGGCGGCAACTGCCGAACGCTCGAGAACATGGCCAAGGTCAGCGAGCAGACCATCGGAGACATCGATGGCGGCATGCGCCAGGCCACGCCGGCGTAGCTCAAGCCCCAGTTCGACGCGCGCCAGCGG
>DPSD01000147.1:2575-3533 GCA_003538495.1 Accumulibacter sp. | reverse complement strand
GCAGCTTCAAGAACTGGACGGTGCTGCTGGCGATCTCGGCGTTCTCGCTGTCGCTGCTCGGCACTTTCCTGGTCCGCTCGGGCGTCCTGACCTCGGTGCACGCCTTTGCCACCGACCCGCGCCGTGGCATCTTCATCCTCGTTTTCCTGGTCGCGGTAATCGGCAGTTCGCTGGCGCTGTTCGCCTGGCGCGCACCGAAAGTCGGACTCGGCGGCCGCTTCGGCCTGTTGTCGCGCGAATCGCTGCTGCTCACCAACAACGTGCTGCTGGTCGTCGCCTGCGCCTCGGTCTTGCTCGGTACGCTCTATCCCTTGCTGATCGACGCGCTGGGGGCCGGCAAGCTGTCGGTCGGCCCGCCCTACTTCGACGCGGTTTTCGTGCCGTTGATGTTGCCGGCAGCGTTCCTGATGGGAGCCGCGCCGTTTGCGCGCTGGAAGCACGCCAGCGTCGGCGAGCTGACGCGGACGCTCCGCTGGGCGTTTCTGGCGGCGGCTGTGGTCGGCATCGGCACGCCCTTGCTGCACGGCGAGTGGAAACCGCTGGTCGCGCTGAGCCTGCTTCTGGCGGCGTGGATAGTGCTCAGCGGCTTGCTCAATTTCGTCACCCGAGTGCAATCGACACGCGCCGGCCAGCCCTTCGTCAGCGCCGCGCGCAAGCAGCCGCGAAGTTTTTTCGGCATGCATCTGGCGCACTTCGGGATCGCCGTGTTCATCGTCGGAGTGACCATGGTCGGCGCGTATCAGGACGAAAAGGACGTCAAGATGGAAGTCGGCGACGCGGTCGGTGTCGGCGGCTATACCTTCCGCTTCAACGGCGTTGGCCAGCAACAGGGGCCGAACTACCGGGCCCTGGTCGGCGACGTGGATTTGATCAAGGACGGCCGCGTGCTGCGCAAGATGTTCCCCGAGAAGCGCTTCTACGTTGCCTCGTCGATGCCGATGACCGAAGCGGCGATCGA
>DPSD01000147.1:0-2279 GCA_003538495.1 Accumulibacter sp. | reverse complement strand
GCGACGTCTATGTCTCGCTCGGCGAGCCGATCGACAAGGCCAAACCGGAAGCCGCCTGGGCCGTTCGCGTCTATTACAAACCCTTCGTCGACTGGATCTGGGGCGGCTGCGTGCTGATGGCGCTCGGTGGCCTGATCGCGATCAGCGACCGCCGTTACCGGATCAAGGCCAGGATCGGCGCGCCCGCCTCGCCGGTCGCCGGCGCATCGCTGGCGCAGAACGCGTGAGGACTTGCCGATGAACCGGTTTCTCTGGCCGCTGATCGGCTTCGTCGTTCTCGTCGCCCTGCTCGCCGTCGGGCTGAACCTCAACCCGCGCGACGTCCCTTCGCCGCTGGTCGGCAAACCGGCACCGTCCTTCTCGCTGCCACGGCTGCACGCGCCGGATCAGCAGTTCTCGCCGAAAGAAATGCTGGGCAAGGTCTGGATGCTCAATGTCTGGGCGTCGTGGTGCGTCTCGTGCCGGCAGGAGCATCCGCTGCTGGTCGAACTCGCCAGGCGGCAGACGGTGCCGCTGGTCGGACTGAATTACAAGGAAGTACGCGGCGACGGCGCCATCGACATGGACAAGGTGGCGCCCGACAGCGAAAAGGGCATGGTCCTTCAGCGGGCTGCCGGCTGGCTGGCAAAACACGGCGACCCGTACACGCTGTCGGTACTCGACATCGACGGCCGCGTCGGTATCGACTACGGCGTCTATGGCGTCCCCGAAACCTATGTTATCGACAAGACGGGCATTATCCGCATGAAGCAGACCGGCCCGATTACTCCGGACGTTCTCTCCGGCAAGATTTTGCCCCTGCTTACGGAGCTGTCAAAATGAAGCGCGGCCTGATGATCCTGCTGCTCGCCCTGGCGGGCTTCGGCGGCAATCTTCTGCACGCCGGTGAAGCCCAACCGCTCGCCGAAGACGAGCTGACCGAAAAACGCCTGATCGCCATCTCGTCCGAGCTGCGCTGTCTGGTCTGCCAGAACGAGTCGCTGGCGGGATCGCATGCGGAGCTGGCCAACGACCTGCGTCGCGAGATCCGGACGCTGATCAACGAAGGCAAGAGCGACAACGAAATCATGGAATTCATGGTCAGCCGCTACGGCGACTTCGTCCGCTACCGGCCACCGTTGAAGGGAACGACACTCTTGCTGTGGTTCGGCCCGGGGCTGCTGTTCGCGCTTGGCCTCGCCGGGCTGGCGCGTTACCTGCGCCGCCGCGATCTGGCGGTCAGGGACACGCCCCTGACCGCCGACGAGCAGCGCCAGGCCGAGTTGCTGCTGCACGACCAGGATCCAAGTCAAGGACGCTCATGACCAGTTTCATCCTCCTTGCGGCACTGTTGGTCATCGTCGTCGTCGCCATTCTGTTGCCGCCACTGCTGCGCCAGCCAGGGCCATCCGCCGCTGGCGACCGCCGCGAAGCGAATCTGGCGATTTTCCGCGACCAGCTTGGCGAACTCGAACGCGAGCGCCACGACGGCTCGCTGACCGAGGACGACTTCGCGCAAGCCCGGCAGGAGTTGCAGCGTCGCCTGCTCGACGAAGTCCAGGCGCCACCAGGGCTGCCGGCCGGTGCCCCGGCTGGCCGCAAGACTGCCCTCGCGCTACTGCTGGTGATCCCGCTCGCCGCCGCTGCCGGCTATGCGCTGCTCGGCAACCGGCAAGCACTGGACCCGCTGCAGCGACAGGCGAGGATCACGCCGCAACAGATCGCGGAAATGGTCGACGGCCTGGTCGAGAAGCTGCGGCGGAATCCCGACGACCGCCAGGGCTGGGTGATGCTGGCGCGCTCATATAAAGTCCTGGAGCGCTACCCGCAGGCCGCCGAGGCCTACGCTCGCGCCGGCGCGGTGGTCGACCAGGATCCGGCATTGCTCGCCGATTATGCCGAGGTTCTCAGCCGGGCCACGGACGGCGGCCTGCAGGGGAAACCGACCGAGTTGATCGAGCGGGCGCTGAAAATCGACCCGGACGAGCCGCAGGCGCTGCTCCTGGCGGGGGCCGCGGCGACCGATCGGCAGCAGTTTGCCGCCGCCGCCGACTACTGGGCACGCCTGCTGGCGCAACTCGAACCCGGCTCGGAAGAAGCTGTGGCGCTCGAGGCAGCGGTCAGCAAGGCGCGCGAGATTGCCGCCCGGACCGCCGGCGGCAAACCCCTCGAACAGCCCGCGCCCAGCGCCAGCGTGGCCGGCGCAGTCAGTGGCGAAGTGACGCTCAGTGGCAGGATCGCCGAGCATGCCAGTCCGAACGACGTCCTGTTCGTCTTTGCGCGCGCCGAGGAAGGCCCGC
>DPSD01000572.1:5960-6255 GCA_003538495.1 Accumulibacter sp. | reverse complement strand
CTGAAGGATGTCATTGGTGCGGTCAACCGGCAGCTGACGGTGGATAACATCCAGAAGACGGTCGCGGATTATTTCAAGATGAAGGTGGCAGACCTGTTTTCGCGCAAGCGAACGCGGGTGATCGTTCGCCCTAGGCAGATCGCCATGTGGTTGGCCAAGAACCTGACGACCCTGAGCTACCCCGCAATCGGCGCGGCGTTCGGCGGTCGAGACCATACCACTGTCCTGCATGCTGTGCGGACCATCGACGACTTGAGGACCAGGGACAACGACCTCAACCATGATGTGCACGTTC
>DPSD01000572.1:0-5753 GCA_003538495.1 Accumulibacter sp. | reverse complement strand
TCAACCATGATGTGCACGTTCTTGAGCAGGTTCTGAAAGGATAGGCGTGCGCTGTATAAGTCGGTGGGAAAGTAGCCGACAAAAGGTGGGAAACGCGAACCATAAGCAGCTGTGGATAAGTTGTTCAATTCTGTGCACAGTGGCATACGGCCTTTCTTCATTCTCGAAACGATTTGTAGTTTGTTGAATTAAAAAAATTTTTTTATGTTATCAACAGATCTGTTCGGACCATAGTCTTTATAGGACTTATATATATGCTTCTTATCAATACGAGACGCGACACTCTCCTGGCACCTTTGCAGGCGGTTTCTGGAATCGTCGAGAGGCGTCATACACTGCCGATTCTGTCGAACGTTTTGCTGGAAAAGACGGGGGATGTCCTGACGCTTCTGGCCACCGACATCGAAATCCAGATCACCAGTTCAACCGGTGGCGCGAGCGGGGAAGGCAGCGGAGCGGTCACAGTTGGCGCTCGCAAGCTGCAGGAGATTCTGCGTTCCTTACCCGAAGCCGCCGAAGTGAGCCTGACCCTTGATGACCGGCGGCTGTTGGTGAAGGCAGGGAAGAGCCGCTTCAGCCTGCAGACTTTGCCCGCAGAAGACTTCCCCGGCATGGCCCTGGTCGATGGTGAAGCGATGCGGCTTACTTTGGCGCAGAAGGAATTTCGCAGATTGCTGGGACAAACGCAGTTCGCCATGGCTGCCTTGGACGTTCGCTATTACCTGAATGGCCTGTTGCTGCTGGTGGACGGAAGCGAGCTGCGGGCAGTGGCCACCGATGGTCATCGACTGGCCTACGCCAGCATGCCGCTCGAGCATCCTCCCGAGGCCTTGCGTGCCGATGGGGCTGCGCGCCAGGAGCTGATCTTGCCCCGCAAGACGGTGATCGAGCTCTATCGGCTCCTTGGTGACAACGACGATCCGCTAACCGTCGAGATGCTGCCCAATCAGATCCGCTTCCAGTTTGGTCAGATCAATCTGGTCTCGAAGCTGATCGATGGCCGCTTCCCGGATTACCAGCGGGTGATTCCGGCGAGCCTGAAGAACGTCGTTTCGGTAGGGCGCGCTGCGCTGCTGCAGTCGATGGTGCGGGCGGCCATTCTGACCAACGAGAAGTTTCGTGGCGTGCGCCTGATGCTCTCCGAGGGAAGTCTGAGGATCATGGCGGCAAACGCCGAGCAGGAGGAAGCTCTGGAGGAGATCGAGGTCGATTACAGTGGGGAAGCCCTCGACGTCGGTTTCAATGTTGCCTATCTGCTCGATGTCCTGAACAACCGCTCGGAGGAAACCATTGAGTGGGGTTTCAACGACGCCAACTCAAGCGCGCTGCTGACTATCCCCGGTAACGAACGCTTTCGCTACGTGGTGATGCCAATGCGCATTTGACGTCATGCGCGATACGGTAGGGGGACAAGGGCTTGAAGCCAAGCAGTGGATCGAAGGCGATTGAAGAAAATGACTGAAGACAACGCACAACCCGTCTACGACGAATCCAGTATCCAGCAGTTGGAAGGACTGGAGGCGGTTCGCAAGCGCCCGGGAATGTATATCGGCGATACCTCGGATGGCACGGGTTTGCACCATATGGTATTTGAAGTGGTCGACAACGCGATCGACGAGGCTCTGGCCGGCCATTGCGACGATATCGTGATCACCATCCACGCCGACAATTCA
This sequence comes from Accumulibacter sp., assembly GCA_003538495.1. The sequence continues at coordinate 4,080 of DPSD01000572.1, read as the reverse complement.
ATTTCGGTGACTGATAACGGGCGCGGCATCCCGACCGGAATCAAGTTCGACGACCGGAACGAGCCGAAACGCTCTGCAGCCGAAATCGTGATGTGCGTGCTGCACGCCGGCGGCAAGTTCAACCAGAATTCCTACAAGGTTTCCGGAGGGCTGCACGGAGTTGGCGTTTCGTGTGTCAACGCGCTTTCGAAATGGCTGCGCCTGACCATCCGCCGTGATGGCAAGAAGTATCTGATGGAGTTTCACCGGGGCTTGGTACCGGATCGTTTGCTTGAAATGCAGCGGGGTGTCGAGGTGTCACCGATCAGGGTTGTCGGGGCGACCGAGAAGCGCGGTACCGAACTACACTTCATGGCTGACGAGGAGATTTTCGGCCAGGTCGAGTTTCACTATGAAATCATCGCCAAACGCCTGCGCGAACTGTCGTTCCTGAATAACGGCGTGAAGATTCGTCTGATCGACCAACGCAGTGGGAAGGAAGAAGATTTTGCCTTCCTTGGCGGTGTCCGCGGATTTGTCGAGTACATCAATCGCGCCAAGTCCGTGCTGCACCCGAATGTCTTTCATGCAGAAGGTGAATCGCCAACCGCCAATGGGGTGATCAGCGTCGAGGTGGCGATGCAGTGGAATGACAGCTACGTCGAACAAGTGCTGTGTTTCACGAACAACATCCCGCAGGCCGATGGCGGGACGCATATGACCGGCTTGCGGGCGGCGATGACCCGGGTGATCAACCGCTATATCGAAGAACATGAGATCGCCAAGAAAGCCAAGGTCGATATCGCCGGTGACGACATGCGGGAGGGGCTGGCGTGCGTGCTGTCGGTGAAGATGCCCGATCCGAAGTTTGCTTCGCAGACCAAGATGAAGTTGGTTTCGTCGGAGGCACGCCCCGCCGTCGAGGAGGTGGTAGCGGCCAAGCTGACCGAGTTTCTGCAGGAGCGCCCGCTCGACGCCAGGGTAATCACCGGCAAGATCATCGAGGCCGCGCGGGCTCGCGATGCCGCTCGCAAGGCCAGGGAGATGACCCGTCGCAAGGGACTGCTCGACGGCGTTGGTTTGCCTGGCAAGCTTGCGGACTGTCAGGAGAAGGATCCCGCTTTGTGCGAGCTTTATCTGGTCGAGGGAGATTCAGCCGGCGGTTCGGCAAAGCAGGGTCGCGACCGCAAGTTCCAGGCCATTCTGCCGCTCAAGGGAAAGATTTTGAATGTCGAGAAGGCGCGTTTTGACAAGCTGATCTCGTCACAGGAAATCGTCACGCTGATTACCGCGCTCGGTACAGGTATTGGCAAAGACGAATACAAACCCGAAAAGTTGCGCTATCACCGCCTGATCATCATGACCGATGCTGACGTCGATGGTGCACACATCCGTACGCTGTTGCTGACCTTCTTCTATCGTCAGATGCCGGAGCTGATCGAGGGTGGCTATATTTATATTGCTCAGCCGCCGCTGTACAAGGTCAAGCACGGAAAGACCGAGCGTTACATCAAGGATGATCAGGCACTGAAACAGTTTCTGCTGACGCTGGCTCTCGAAGGAGCGGCGTTGACTCCGATGGCCGGGGCTCCAGAGATCTCTGGCGCCGCGCTGGAAGAGCTGGCACGCGAGTACTTGCTCGCTGAAGCAGTGATCAACCGTTTGTCGCACCTGATCAATCCAGAAGTGCTGCACGCCTTGATCGACGGAAATCTGAAGGTCGATCTGGTCGACGAGGCCTCGGCCGTGGCCAGCGGAAAGGCGATCATGAACGCGGTTGGTGACAAACTGGAGATCACAATCTATGCGCGTTACGACGATGCACGGGAACGCTGGCAGCTGCGGCTCGAGAAGATGCTGCATGGCAATCTCAAAGTCGGCGTCATCGACGATGATCTGCTGGTCAGCGGTGATTATTCGCAGCTGCGCAAGACCGCGGAGATTCTGGCGAATCTATTCGGTCCGGGCGGGGTGGTCGTACGTGGCGAGAAGAAGCAGACGGTAAGCAGCTTCGCCGAAACCATGCAGTGGTTGCTGGAGGAAGTCGAGCGCAGTGTCAGCAAGCAGCGCTATAAAGGTCTCGGTGAAATGAATCCGGAGCAGCTCTGGGAAACAACGATGGACCCGAAAGTACGCCGCCTCCTGAAAGTCCAGATCGAAGACGCAATTGGTGCCGACGAAATCTTCACGACGTTGATGGGTGAATTGGTCGAGCCGCGCCGTAACTTCATCGAGACCAATGCTCTGGCAGCGCGGAATATTGACGTGTGACGACGTATTGCTTGCCGAGCGACACGTTTCAGCCATCCCCCCGGCGATGATCGTTGATTTCGTTGCGGGTGGTCAGCGCCACGCGCCGCGCCTGCTCGGCGAAATCCTCGCCACCGCCGGCATAGAGGATGGCACGAGAGGAATTGATCAGCAGGCCAACACCTTTGGCGGTGCGGCCCGCCCGGACGGTCGCTTCAATATCGCCGCCCTGGGCACCGATGCCGGGGACCAGTAGCGGCATGTCGCCGGTCAGCGCTCGCACACGGGCGATTTCGGCCGGGAAAGTGGCGCCGACGACGAGTGCGCACTGGCCGCCCTGATTCCAGTCGTCGTGCACCAGGCGGGCAACGCGCTCATACAGTCGCTCTCCGCCGACATCGAGGAATTGCAGGTCGCTGCCGCCAGGGTTTGACGTTCGGCAGAGCAGGATGACGCCTTTGTCGCCGTAGCGCAGAAACGGCTCGACCGAATCGCGCCCGAGATAGGGATTGACCGTGATCGCGTCCGCGTTGAAGCGCTCGAAGGCTTCGACTGCGTACTGCTCGGCGGTACTGCCGATGTCGCCACGCTTGGCATCGAGGATTACCGGCGTTGCCGGATGCTGGTTGTGGATGTGCTCGATCAGTGCTTCGAGCTGGTCTTCTGCGCGGTGGGCTGCGAAGTAGGCGATCTGGGGTTTGAACGAGCAAGCAAGGTCTGCCGTGGCGTCGACAATCGCCTTGCAGAACTCGAAAATCGCCTCCGGCTTCCCGCGCAGGTGGGCAGGGAAGCGCTTCGGGTCGGGGTCAAGGCCGACGCATAGCAGGCTGTTGTGATCGCGCCAGGCGGCGTCGAGGGCGTGGATGAAGTTCATTGGCGGGCAGCTCTCGGGCATCGTCGGAAAGCTGTCATTTTAAGAGCAATGTCATCAGCGCGGCGGTGTTGTCGGCCGGTGATTATTGCCGACCGGCGAATCGCTGCCGGCAATTCGACACTGACGATGCTTGGAGAAGGTAAACTCGGTGCTTTCGCAGGAGGGAGTTGCCTTGAAGAAACTCAAGCACGACGACTACCTTGCCCTGCGTGCCGGTGCCAGCGTTCTCGAGGCTGATAGCTTCGGCGACAAGGTGTTGCGTCTGGCCGATGGAACGATGCTCAAGCTCTTTCGCCGCAAGCGCTGGTTGTCGTCCGCCGCGTGGTATCCGTATGCCCAACGTTTTGCGGACAATGGCGAGGCGCTGCATCGACTTCGCATACCGGCGCCGGTGATCATTGAGGTCTGGCGTATTCCGTCGATCGGCCGGGATAGCGTGCACTACCACCCACTTGCGGGGCAGACGCTGCGTGAAATCATCGCCGAGGGCGTGGATCCGAAGACCGAACAAGCGCTGAAGGAGGCTTTCACTCGCTTTGTCATTCGGCTGCACGATTGCGGTGTCTATTTTCGCTCGCTCCACCTGGGCAATGTCGTGTATACGCCGGACCAAGACTTCGGATTGATCGACATCGCCGATGCCCGGATTGGTCGGCGTCGTCTGAGCAGGCAGCTGCGCGCACGAAACCTGAGGCGATTGCTGGATAGCGCAGGCGAATGCGACTGGGTGGATTTTCAGTCAGTGGTGAACGGCGCTTTACAAGAAAGGGCTCGAACCCTATAATGCGCGCTTCTTTCGAGGGGGTATAGCTCAGCTGGGAGAGCGCTTGCATGGCATGCAAGAGGTCCGCGGTTCGATCCCGCGTACCTCCACCAGCAATTCGAGAGAAGTTTGTTCCGGGTCCCCATCGTCTAGAGGCCTAGGACACTACCCTTTCACGGTAGGTACCGGGGTTCGAATCCCCGTGGGGACGCCA
>DPSD01000453.1 GCA_003538495.1 Accumulibacter sp. | reverse complement strand
ACACCGGCGCCACCACTTCCCCTTCGATCTGCTCGCTCAGATACTGCAGCATGCCCTTGGCGAAGCACCATTCGGTGGTCGCGCCATCCTCGACGCTCAGGGAAACCTGCAGGCCGGGCAAAAGCAGCGCCTTGCTGCGCAACAGGCGTTCGAGCTGTGCCAGCGGGATCGCCGGCGAGTCGAAGAAGGTCGCGTCCGGCCAGGCACGCACGCGCGTGCCACTGGCTTTTTTTGGTGCGTCGCCGACCCGACGCAGCGGCTCGACGACATCGCCCCCGGCAAAAGCCATCTGATGGCGCGCGCCGTCGCGAACCACTTCGACCTCAAGCCGCGTCGACAGGGCATTGGTCACCGAAACACCAACGCCGTGCAGACCGCCCGAGAAGCGGTACGCCGAAGCCTGATCGTCCTTGTTGAACTTGCCGCCGGCGTGCAGGCGGGTAAACACCACTTCGACGGTCGGTACCTTTTCAAGCGGGTGCATTTCCACCGGAATACCCCGCCCATCGTCCTGAACCGTGACCGAATGATCGCGGTGCAGGATCACCGTGATGCGCTTGCAATAGCCCCCCAGCGCTTCGTCGGCGGCGTTGTCGATTGCTTCCTGGAGGATGTGCAGGGGGCAATCGGTCCGCGTATACATGCCGGGGCGATGGCGCACCGGCTCCAGCCCCTTGAGGACAGCGATCGATTCTGCGGTGTAAGTCATTACGCTGATTTCTCCATCAGACCGCCCCGGCGCTGTACCGGGGTGCCTGTGCATCCCTGCAGGCGTCCCGGTCGGCAGCACTGGCCGCAGCCTGGCGCGTTGGCGTTTCGAGGTGCGGAGTGTACTACCGAAGCGCCCGCCATGTGGTCTCAAGCGTCAGTGCCTGATCGCCGCCGCACCCAGGTCCTTCCGCGCTCAACGGTCGGCCTTGCAGGAGATCCGTGCGAGTGCCCTGACCACGGACTCCGCTACCCGCTTCGTCTGGTTGAGCGAGCTTGGCTAAAGCGATCTCAAGACGAGTGTTCGGTCACGGGTAGGGGCACACATGACCATTCCGCTGCAGGTAGTCGAAGGCGTTCTTCCCGAGAGCGGTCCACAGGGCAGAGTCGAAACGCGACTGGATCAGCTGCTGATGAGTACCTAGCAGTTCCCTTGATTGCCTGCTCCGATAGAGGCGGACGGTAACGCGGTGGTTTCCGCAGCGGATGGTGTCGACCAGCGGTGTGAGCAGGAAAACATCGACCACCTTGACCTGCCCGGGCCCACTGACATCGATCACCGCCGTCGCCAGCAGCGGATGCGCTTCGTCGGGCGGGTTCTCGAACTCCGCTTCAATGAAAGCGCCAACCGGCACGTCGTCGTGAACCTGGAGAGCGAGCGAGAAGCGGTAGGCGTAGGCAGGCGATCGCTCGGGGCGCCACTCGCAGCTGACGCCGGTGCCACGCGTACGCATGTACCCGGAGGTCTCGTTTGCTGGCAGAGGACCGAGCGCGCGCGGCGGGATGACCCCTTCCTGGCGGTCGGCGGTGCTTCGCCGCGCCTGCATTTCCGTCAGGGCCTGTTGCTCGCGGCGTATTCGCTGCTGCGCGTCTTCTAGCTGTTGGGGCGTTGGCGGCGGGGGACACTCGATCACTGTCGCGTTGACGGTGTCTGAAGGCGCATCGCTGTAATGAACCCGGCCCTGCTGATCCGTCCACCGGTACACGCTTTGCGCATGCACGCTGCCCAGCAGCGCCAACACAAGAGCTAGACCAAGACATGATCGCACCGTGCTTCTCCCGCCGCGAATCATGGCCGGCGTGACGAAAACGAGGTCAGTTCTGACACTCAAACTCATTCGGTTACGACCCCAAGATCAGCAGACCAAACCGACTGGCATTCCCGTGTGCTCTTTAAAGAATCACATCGTCCGCTGAGCGCAACGGGAAAGCCAATTACGCAGCGACAGCACGGTGATTGACCAGCGGCCGCCTTGCTCGCTGCCTTGCTCGCTGCCTTGCTCGCTGCCTTGATGCTTGGCCACCCCACCGCCCTACGCCGGCTCTGCCAGCCAGGCGTCACGCGGCAGGTCAGCGACTCCGGGAGTAACCAGGAAGCGGCTGATGGCGTGCGGGTTCATCAGTCCGATGCCGCCTTGCGGCAGCCGGTAATTCATCACCGGACGCTCAAGGAAACTGGTCAGGTTCATCAGGCGCTCGGCCAGCACCGCCTTGCGAACACCTTCGGCACGGGTATGGAGCACGTAGCCACCGGTGAAGAAGAAGTCGATGCGCACCTTGAAGTGCTCGCCCTCGATGACACCTTCGAACGGCACCGTCAGTTCCTGTGGCGACAACGCGGTCAGCACCAGGTTCATCGGACTGGCCATGTGATCGCTCAAGTCGCCGTCGGTTTCAAATTCCACACAAGCCACCGAAGCCGTCGAGAACACTTCGGTGTGAGCCGCCGAACCGATGATCAGCGGCTTGCCAGCGAACAGTTGACTGCTGCGATTGAGGCTGTCGACGATCGGCTCGATAGCCGCGCCGTCGGCCTGCACGAAGCGCCGCGCGCGGTTGGCGGTGGTGATGACTGTAATATTGATCGCCATGGCAAAACCCCCTCAGAGAATTGTGGCCCGTGCCCGGCGGCAGCCCGTGCTCAGTCGCCGCCGCGATTTTTCCCTTGGACCCAGAGCACGTCGCCTCGCCCGCCCGCCTTGTTCAGCGCACGGCCCAGAACAAACATCAGATCCGACAGACGGTTCAGGTACTTGCGGGCGAAGTCGGAAACCTGCTCGGTGGCCGCCAGATGCACGATCTGGCGCTCGGCGCGACGGCAGACCGTCCGCGCCACATGCGCGACGGCAGCTGCCCGCGTGCCGCCCGGCAGAATGAAGTCCTTGAGCGGCGAAAGATCGTCGTTGAACTGCTCGACCAGGCCTTCGAGTCGGCTGACCTGCGCCTCGGAGATCATGTTCATCCCCGGGATGCACAATTCACCCCCAAGATCGAAAAGGTCGTGCTGAATGCCGGTCAGCGCCTGCCGGATATCGTCGGGCAGGTCTTCGGTCAGCAGCAGGCCGACCGTCGAATTGAGCTCGTCGACCTGACCCATGGTCTCGATGCGCAAGCTATCCTTGGCCACCCGCGTGCCGTCGCCGAGACCGGTCGTGCCGGCGTCACCGGTACGGGTGACGATTTTAGAAAGACGGTGGCCCATGCTGGCGTTCCTGATCAAGAAATAAAGAGCGATTATAGCTGAAGGAGAATTGCCGACCGCGGCATGGAGCGGCCATCGCCGCCGGCTCAGGTGGCTGCGAACGTCTTGCAGAAACGCAGATCTTCGGGATAGGGGAAAAAATCCTCGACATGCCCGGCGCGGATGTTTTCCTGTGCCTTCTTCCAGAAGCTGACGCTCAGCAAATCGCGGTGGTACTTGAGGAAAGCCGAGCGGACCTTAGGCGAACCGAGCAGGAAACTGGCGAACTCCTCGGGGAAGACGTCGTGCCGGCCCACCGAATACCACGGCTCGCCGGACATCTCCATTTCCGGGTACGGCGCTTCCGGAATGACCCGGAAGTTGGTGTCGGTCATGTATTCGATTTCGTCGTAGTCGTAGAACACGACGCGGTCGTAACGGGTCACGCCGAAGTTCTTCCACAGCATGTCGCCGGGGAAGATGTTGGCGCAGGCCAGTTCGCGGATGGCGCTGCCGTACTCGAGCACGGCGTGGTCGATCTGCTCCGGTGTCGCCGCATCGAGATAGATGTTCAAGGGCGTCAGACGGCGTTCGATGTACAGGTGCTTGATCACCAGGTCGCTGCCGTCTTCCTCGATCAGCGACGGCGCCAGGGTGTACAGCGCTTCGAGGAGTTCGGCCGAGAAGCGCGCCTTCGGTAGCGCCGCATGCGAAAACTCGAGCGTATCTGCCATCCGGCCGACGCGGTCCACCTGCTTGACCAGCAGGTACTTGCGCTTGACGGTCTCACGATCCATATCCTTGGAAGCGCCGAAGACGTCCTTGATCAGCTTGAAGACGTAGGGGTACGAGGGCAGCGTAAATACCAGCATCACCAGCCCGGCGATTCCCGGCGCGATAATGAACTGGTCAGCTGAATGCCGAAGGTGCTGCTTGAAGTCGCGAAAAAACAGCGTCTTGCCCTGTTTGCCAAGGCCCAGCATGGTGTACAACTCGGATTGGTGCTTGTTCGGCATGAAGCTGCGCAGGAACTGGACATAGCCCGAGGGAACTTCCATGTCGACCATGAAATAGGCCCGCGACAACGAGAACAGGACGCTGATCAGCCAGCGGTCGAGCAGAATCGTGTCGAGGACCAGTTTGCCTTCCGGGGTATGCAGTACCGGTACGGCGAAGGCAAATTCGTGATGCCCGTTGATGGCCTTGCCGAAGACGTAGGCGCCCTTGTTGCGATAGAACGCCGAGTGCAGGACCTGGATCTGCGCGTTGGCCTCCGCCTCTGGCCACTCGCCGAGGCGCTTCTCGGCGGTGCGCATGACGAAGTCGACGTCGCGGTCGAGGTCCTCGAAGGGTCTTTGCCACGCGAAGTCCTGGATCACCTGCCGGATCGTCGCGCGCAGGCCAAGCTGCATCGGATAATAGCTGCGGTAGGTCGGCGGGTCGGACTGGATGTACTCGGTCGACGCCGCCGGGCGGGCGAAAATGTAGTCGTTGTTGAAGTAAGTGCGGTGCAGGATCTTCGAACACACCGAGTTGAAGAAGGTCTCGGCGAGTTCAGGCTGCTTGTGGTTGATCAGGTGCCCAATGTAGAACAGCTTCAACTGCTGCCAGGTCGCGTCGTCGATCGACGCGGCACCGAAATCGGCAGCAAGGAGGTCGGCGGTCTCGGTGACCCGCTCGTCGTACGAACGGATTCGCTCGCGGACGGCCACATGCACGCCCTTCCAGTCGGCGGCTTCGAAGAGTTCCTTGGCTTCTCGACCGTAACGACGGATCAGCTGATAGTGCCGGTTGAAGCCATCGATCATCGCCTCGGCAATGCGCTGGGCGAGCACGTTCTCGGTAGTGGAAATGTCCATGGGGCGGGCCGGCAGGTCTGACGTGCGGCGATTGTAGCACCCGCGCTGCTGCGCCGCACCAAGCTCCGGCCACCGCGCGGGAGGTCCGGAAATGTGCCGAGCACACCGCCACCGCCAACCTATACCACCCTCAACAAGCTGGCAAATGGCTTGAATTTGCGCCATAATCGCGTGCGGTGCCGCAGGAGAATTTGCTTCCGACAAGTCCTTCGTGCCCACGTACGCAGCATCGTCCACTACGCAGGTCCCGAAGCACCACAGGCGCTGCCAGGCGCCGGTGCCGACCCCCGCATGGAATACAACCAAACCACACTATATGGAGTTGGCATGAGCGCAAGTCTGATCAAAGTCCCACAAGGCGGCCAGAAAATCATTCCGGGACAAGCTATCCCGGATAACCCGATCATCCCGTTCATCGAAGGCGACGGTATTGGCATCGACATTACGCCGGTGATGATCAAGGTCGTCGACGCGGCCGTCGCCAAGGCCTACGGTGGCCAGAAGAAGATCGCCTGGATGGAAGTCTACGCGGGCGAGAAGTCGACCCAGATGTACGGTTCCGATGTTTGGTTGTCGGCAGAAACGCTCGATACGCTCAAGGAATACTCTGTTTCGATCAAGGGGCCGATGACCACCCCGGTCGGTGGCGGCATCCGTTCGCTGAATGTGGCACTGCGCCAGGAACTCGACCTCTACCAGTGCGTCCGTCCGATCCAGTACTTCCGCGGCGTCCCCTCGCCGCTCAAGGATCCCTCGAAGACCAATATGGTGATCTTCCGCGAAAACACCGAGGACATCTACGCCGGCATCGAATGGGAAGCTGGTTCGGATGGCTGCAGCAAGGTCATCAAGTTCCTGCAGGAAGAGATGGGGGTCAAGAAGATCCGCTTCCCGGCCACTTCCGGCATCGGCATCAAGCCGATTTCGAAGGACGGTACCGAGCGCCTGGTGCGCGCTGCGATCAAGTACGCGATTGCCAACAAGCGCCGCTCGGTGACCATTGTGCACAAGGGCAACATCATGAAGTTCACCGAAGGTGCCTTCCGTGACTGGTCCTACGCGCTGGCCAAGAACGAGTTCGGCGGTGTCGAGATCGACGGTGGACCCTGGCTCAAGCTCCCGAACGGCATCATCATCAAGGACTCGATCGCCGATGCCTTCCTGCAGCAAATCCTGCTGCGCCCGGCGGAATACGACGTGATCTGTACCACCAACCTGAACGGTGATTACATTTCCGACGCACTGGCAGCACAGGTCGGCGGTATCGGCA
>DPSD01000471.1 GCA_003538495.1 Accumulibacter sp. | reverse complement strand
GAGGGCCGCGGCGCGGCCGGTGCGGGGGCGCGTCGCGCGTAGACCTGCGGCGGCGCGGGCGGGAGTCGGGCGTGGGCCGCCCAACAACGCGATGGTCTTGACGGTAAACGTCCGGTAGGAGGGCGGTCGTCGCCGCTTCGCCGCCGGGCCGCCTGGCCGACGCTGACCGAGCGCTGTACGGTATCCGCACGGCGACCTGCGTCTCTCCCACGGCACGGCCCTTGCTACGCCGTCGCCGCCTCTTCCTCGCTCGCTCTCGCTTCCTTCCACGCGTCGGGCAGCAGGGCGCGCACGTCGCTGGCGGGGTGCGTCTGGACGCGTAGCAGCACGTCGGTCAGGTAGGCCTGCGGGTCGACGTCGTGCTGCACGCAGGTCGTGACGATGCTCATCAGCACGGCGAGGTTCTGGCCGGCCGTCTCGTTCCCGACGAACAGGTAGTTCTTCCGACCCAGCGCGATCAGCCGCAGCATCCGTTCCGAGAGGTTGTTGTCGGGCGGAATCCGGACGTCGTCGAGGAACCGGATGAGGTACGGCCACTGGTTGACGAAGTACGTGATCGCCTTGCCCACCGGCTCCTTGGGGCCGTACCGACCGCCGTGGTCATCGCACCACTTCTTGATCGCTTCGAGCGCCGGCCGCGAGCGGTCGCGACGCATCGCAAGGTGGGCCTCGGTGCCCGCGATACCGCGCTCGACGGCCTCGCGCTCCACCTCCCACACGACGCGGTACTTGTCGACCACCTGCTTCGCGCCAGCGTCGTCGTCCCCGACGAACTTCCGACGCGCGTGCGCGTTGCAGCCTGCCCGCACGCGCTTGTCGGGCGTGCACACGTGGTTGTAGCCGCTGTAGCCGTCGACGACCAGGAAGCCGGACGACTCGCCAAGCATGTCGACGGGTGTCTTCCCGCTACGACCGGTAGCGAACTGGTACAGCGTGACCTCGCCACAGATGAACGTCCAGACGAAGCCCACCTTCTTGCGATCCTGCAGCTTCAGCGTCGTCTCGTCGGCGAAGACGAGGTCTGCTTGCGCGACGAGCGCGCACATCGCGCCGTGCAGGGGTTTGAGAATCCCCGCCGCCATGTGGAACAGGTCCATCAGCGTCGCGGGCGACACGTGAAATCCGTCGCGCGCCCAGATCTTCGCCTGGCGGTAGAACGGAAGGCAGTCGAGCAATTTGCTGACGACGGTTCGTGCGACGAAACCGGGACCGTACTGCGCACCGTCGATAATCCGCGTCGGTGCTGGCGCCCGATGAATCGTCCCACAGTCCTTGCAGCACGCCTTCTCGCGGCTGTGACGTCGTCGGATGAGGCGCCCCGGCACGTACTCGTACTCCTCGCTCGGCGCCTCGGCCGGCATCGGGGAGATGTTCGGACTCCCGCAGAACGAGCACTCGACCTTGTCGGCGTCAGGCAGCGGGTGCAGGACCTCCTCGACCGGACAGGCGTTGCGACGGGCATCCCGATTCGCGGCGCGTGCAGCACGAGCGGCCTCGTCGTTCTTCGCACGCGACGGCGGGCCGTCGCGCCCTGAGTCACCCTTCGTGCGCTCGCTCGTGCGCCCCATGACCTTCTTGATCAGGTCGTCGCGCTCGCGCTTGAGGCCTTCGACCTCGGCCCGCAGCGCCGCGTTCTCGGCGCGCAACGCATCGTTCTCGGCGCGCAGCCTGGCATTCTCCGCCTTCAACGCCGCATTCTCGGCACGCAAGGCATCATTGTCGGCGCGCAGCGCGTCATTCTCGGCGCGCAGGAGCACGACCTCGCGCTCAAGCGCCGCGATCCGCGTCGTCGTCTCGGCGAAGGCGGCTTGAAGGACGGCGAGCTGTGCGATGAGCGCTTCCATCGAAGATCGTAAGATCACGGCCGCGGCCGGTTGTCGATCGTGATCGCACTTCACGTCGCCCGACGCCGCCGAGTGGTCCCCCTCGGCGTCAGGCGACGCGGGGGCTCCAGAGCTTCGCGCGCGGGGCATGGGTCAGATCGATGCCCTCGAGCAGCGAGTGAAGCTCGGCGACCGACAGCACGACCTGCCCGTCGGCCTCGACGCGCGGCCGGCGGAACCGCCCTGCCTCAAGGCGCTTGTAGAGCACGACGAACCCGCCGCGGTCCCACCACAGGAGCTTCGTGCGGTCGAGCCGACGCGAGAGGAAGACGAACACATGGCCCGAGAACACATCCTCGGTGAATGACGCGCGCACCTGCGCGACCAGCCCGTCGGGCCCCTTCCGCATGTCGACGGGCTCGCGTGCCAGGTAGATGCGGGTCGCCGCCGGGAGGCCGATCACGCCGCCCCCAGCAGCGACGCGAGCTGCGCCACGTCCGCCAGACTCAGCGTCCCCGGCACGCGGATGACCACTCCGCTCGGGAGCGTGAACTCGATGCCCGCAGCGCCGTCGCGCGCGCCGCAAGCCAGCGGCCCCGCCGCGTGCGCGACCGACGCGCCGTCGAGCACCATGACCCGCGCGAACGCGCCCCCAGCGGCGCTCCCGGCAGGACTTGCGCCGCCTGGGCGAAGTCGCCACCGCCACCAGCCCAGCGTCGCCGGGCGGACGCCTTGCCGCGCAGCGAACACCGACAGCGGCTCACCGCTCGCCTCAAGCCGAGCGACCAACCCCGGCCAGTCAACCCGCTCCTCTCCCTGCCTCGTCTGCTCTCGCGCCATCGTCGTGCCTCGCTCGTGGACGAGCGAGGTAGTAGTCGCGGCGG
>DPSD01000599.1:2822-3809 GCA_003538495.1 Accumulibacter sp. | reverse complement strand
GCACTTGCGAAAGTAGCAGAACCAGCACGAAAAAAAACGAAAAAAATGTTGCAAAACAAAATACTTGTGCGAAAATGCGCGACTTCTTAAAAAAGAGACAACCAACGTGGGCAGTTTACCCAGATCAACCGACTCGACAACACGGCGTGGCTTGACCACGGCAGCGGTGTAACCAGCGATCACCCAGCGCGCAGCCCCGTAACGGGGAAACCGCGCCTCCAGCCTCCTGGCCTCCACACCTTTGCAGTGTTGGAGGTTTTTTTATGCCGCTCTGGCGGCGAGAGGAGGCAAACAATGCTGTATCTTGCATCATTCCTGGACCAACCGGTCCGCGGCAAGACCAACGAAATCATCGGCCGGCTCGAAGACCTGATCGTCCGGGTTGGGGAAGATCTGTACCCGCCGATTACCGGCCTGGTCATCCGCGATGGGCGCCGCAACTTCTTCGTTCCGGCAACGCAGCTCGAATCAATCAACGGCGTCACCCGACTCGTCTCGTCGACGGTGAACCTGCGGCCGTTCCTGCGCCGCGATGGCGAGATCCTGCTGCGCAAGGATGTCCTTGACCACCAGATCATCGACATCTCCGGCCGGCGCATCGTGCGGGTCAACGACGTTCAGGTCCTTCGCGTCGAGCGCACTTACCGGCTGGTCGGCGTCGATGTCAGCCCGCAGGCACTGCTGCGCCGGATGGGGCCGCGCACGCTGTCGCATCGCATCGTCGGGCGGCGCATCATCGATTGGCAAGAGGCGCAGTACCTGGCCAGCGAAGCCCCGGTTCGGCTGAAGGTCTCCTATGACCGGCTTTCCGAGCTCAACCCGGTCGACCTGGCGCGGATCGTCGATGCCCTCTCCTACCGCGAGAGCGCCGAGATCGTCGCCGCGCTCGACGACGAAACCGCCGCCGAGATGCTGGAAGAAGTCAGCGACGCGCGGCTGAGCGACCTGCTCGAAGGTATGGACGTGGAGCGCGCCGCCGACATCCTC
>DPSD01000599.1:0-2744 GCA_003538495.1 Accumulibacter sp. | reverse complement strand
TGCTGTCAGCCGGTGATCGGGCGCTGTTCGATGCCTACGCCCTGCTGCTGGGCAGCGACAGTCTGATGAACGGCACCCTGGAGCGGATTTACGCCGGTAACTGGGCACCGGGCGCGCTGCGCGCCACCGTGCTGGAATACGCCAACATCTTTACCGAGATGGACGATCCGTATCTGCGGGAGCGCGCCGCCGACATCCTCGAGGAAATGTCTCCCGGCTCCGCCGCCGACGCGCTGGAGGACCTCGACCAGGACGTCGCCGAGGAGATCCTGGCCAACATGGAGCCCGAAGAGGCCGCCGATGTCCAGGAGTTGCTGGCCTATGAAGAAGGCAGCGCCGGCCGGATCATGCGTACCGACTTCGTGCGCGTGCGCGCGAGCGTAACGGTCAGTGACGTTCTGGCCTTGTTGCGGGCGCAACCGGACGTTCCCGATCCGCTGCTGGCAGTCTATGTCGTCGCCAAGGATGCCGCGCCAGTCGAACATCCAACAGGCCTGTCGGGTGACGACCGCGCCGTCGCGCTGCGCGGCATCGTGCGACTACGCAACCTGGTCATCGCCGACCCGACCACACCTCTGGCAGAGGTCATGGATCACGATACGCCGACAGTCCGTCCCGAGGACCGCGCCGAACAGGCTGCGCGGATCATGGCTGAATACAACTTGCTGGCTGTTCCGGTTCTCGACGATGCCGAGCGGCTGATCGGCATTGTAACGGTGGACGATGCCCTGGCCGAGTTGCTGCCGGAGATCTGGCACAACCGTGGCGCGCGCGCGTTTGCCTAGACTGACGGTGACGAAAGCACGGGCCATCGCCCGCATGGCAAAGGCGGGCTTGCTGGGGCAGCGCCCCGCATCCTCCCCCGATAAAAGATTGACTTGGCGCTCTTGCGCCTGGAAACCGAGATAAATCATGGTGAACCTGACAAGCGACACGCGCGAATCCGCAACCGTAACCGTGCCCGAGCACGGCCGCCGCAGGCTGCGGAAAATCTGGCCCTACCTCATGGCGATGGGCCCCGGCCTGATCGCCGCAAATGCCGGCAATGATGCTGGGGGCATCGCGACCTATGCCTCGGCCGGCGCAACCTACGGCTACGCGTTCCTCTGGGTGATGCTGGTGATCCTCTTCTGCCTGGGGACGGTACAGGAAATGTGCGCACGCCTCGGCGCGGTGACCGGCAAGGGCTTCTCGGACCTGGTGCGCGAGAACTTCTCACTGCGCATGACCGCGTTCATCCTCTTCGCGCTGCTGATCGCCAACTTTGGCGTCATCGTGACCGAGTTCGTCGGTATCGGCGCGGCGGCGGAAATGTTTGGCGTCAATCGCTACATCGCCGTGCCGGTCTCGGCCCTGCTGCTCTGGCTGCTGATCACGCGGGGCTCGTATGACCGGGTCGAGAAGATCTTCCTGGTCCTGACGCTCGTCTTCCTGAGCTACATCGGCGCCGCGTTCCTCGGCAAGCCGGATTGGCACGCGGTGCTCGACGGGATCATTGTGCCGACAATCAAGACCGATCCGGAGTACCTGACCATGCTGATCGCACTGATCGGCACGACGATCACGCCATACATGCAGCTTTACGTGACGTCTTCGGTGGCGGAGAGGGGCGTGAAGCCGGAGGACTATCGCTTCACGCGGGTCGATGTGTGGAGCGGCACGTTTTTTGCGGTGGCGATCTCTGGGTTCATCATCATCGCCACCGCAGCGACTCTGTTTCCGATCGGCAAGCAGGTCGAGACTGCTGCCGACGCCGCGCTGGCGCTGGCCCCGATTGCCGGACCATACGCCAGCTACCTGTTCGCCATCGGTTTGCTCGGTGCCTGCCTGCTGGCGGGCGGGGTACTGCCGCTGTCCACGACCTATGTGATGAGCGAGGCGCTCGGCTTCGAGCGCGGTGTCTCGCGCTCATGGAGCGAGGCGCCGGTGTTCATCGGCATGTTTACCGTGCTGCTGGTACTCGGCGCGGCGCTGGCACTGATCCCCAACCTGCCAGTAATTCCGGTACTGTTGGGCGTGCAGGTGGTCAATGGCTTGCTGCTGCCGATCGAACTGTTCGCGATCCTGCAATTGATCAACAACCCCGAGCTGATGGGCAGCTACGTGAATGGCAAGGCCTATAATCTGCTGGCCTGGACGATCGCGATCGTCGTGAGTCTGCTGTCGCTGTCGCTGATCGTTCTCACCGTGCTTGACTGGTGTGGCGTGAAACTCGGCGGCTGATTCGCGAACGGGGTGTACCGGCACATCTCTACCCTATGCGGGAGCACCACGCAATGTGGCGATCACAAACAATACGAATACGAAGGGTAACTCACATGTTTATTCACGGAAACAGGCTGCAAACCTTGGCCACCGCACTGCTGCTCTCGTCTCTTCTTGTCCGCCCCTTGGCCACGCATGCGGCTGACGATTTGGTAGAGCCTAAAACCGTCGGCGAACGCGAAGAGACCTCCGAAGCCGTGGCCACCGCCGAAGCCAGCGCCAACGACGGCGCCCCCAACTGGGAGGAAAACACGCTGACGGGAAACTGGAACGGTGCGCGTCAGAAGATGTACGACTCGGGTGTGCAGGCCGACCTGCTGTACACGGCCAATTTTCTGCACAACTCCAGCGGCGGCCTGAAGACCGGGGGCGCCTACATGGGTCACATCGACCTGATCATGCAGTTCGATGGCCAGAAACTGCTCGGCTGGGAAGGCGGCTCGGCGTATCTGCAGTGGATCAGCAACAGCGGCGGGCGG
>DPSD01000043.1 GCA_003538495.1 Accumulibacter sp. | reverse complement strand
AGATCAGGCCCATCTGCACGGCCGCAAGGGGATTCTCCAGATCCCGTTCGCCGGAATAACGCTGTTTGTCGTCCAGCCACTTCTCTTCATTGCCCCAGTAGACGTCGATCTCCGGTGCCCAGATGTCCTCGCGCCCGCCGGCGAAACCGAAGGTCTTGAATCCCATCGATTCCATGGCGACGTTGCCCGCGAGGATGATCAGGTCGGCCCAGGAAATTTTCCTGCCGTACTTCTGCTTGATCGGCCAGAGCAACCTGCGCGCCTTGTCGAGATTGACGTTGTCGGGCCAGCTGTTGAGGGGCGCAAAACGCTGGTTGCCATGCCCCGCGCCGCCGCGGCCATCGCCAGTACGGTAGGTGCCGGCGCTATGCCAGGCCATACGGATGAAGAAAGGCCCGTAGTGCCCGTAGTCCGCCGGCCACCAGTCCTGCGAGTCGGTCATCAGGGCATGGAGATCCTTCTTCACTGCCGCCAGATCGAGGCTCTTGAATGCCTCGGCGTAGTTGAATTCCTCGCCCATGGGATTGGATTGGGGGGAATGCTGGTGCAGGATTTCGAGGCGCAACTGATTCGGCCACCAGTCCCGGTTCGACGTGCCGCTCCCGGCCTTGTGATGGAACGGACATTTACTCTCAGACATGATTTTCTCCTATCGACGATACGACCCCACAACGGAGTAAGTGCATTTAAGACCACGAATGAGAATTTGTCTCATGAATAGTCTAGAATGGATTCATTGATGAAATCGAACGGTCCCCCATGACGCTCCAGGAGCTGAAATATCTCGTTGCACTGGCCGATCACGGCCACTTCGGCCGCGCCGCCGAGGCCTGCTTCATCACGCAGTCGACGCTGTCGACGCAGATCAAGAAGCTGGAGGATTTCCTGGGCGTGACGCTGTTCGACCGCAGTTTGAAGCGCGTCACGCCCACTCCCATCGGCCGGGAAATCCTTGCGGCTGCGCGCAATATCGTCGAAGAATCCGAACGTATCCGCGAACTCGCCAAGCACGCGCAGGATCCGATGTCGCGCACGCTTCATCTCGGTGTCATTCCGACCCTGGGACCGTATTACCTGCCGCACGCGCTGACCCTGGTTCACAAGAAGCATCCGGGTCTGCGTCTCTTGCTGCGCGAGGAGATGACGCCGCAGATCCTGGAGCATCTGGTTGACGGCAGGCTGGATGCGGGTCTGCTGGCACTGCCAGTGACTGACGACAGCCTGCGTGTCGAGCCGCTGTTCTACGAGCCGTTTTTCGCCGCGCTGCCTGCCGGTCACGCGCTCGCCAAGCAGGATGTCCTGAAGGTGTCGGACATCATGAAAGAGAAGCTGCTGTTGCTCGACGAGGGTCATTGCCTGCGCGACCAGGCACTCGACGTCTGCGGCACCGGCTCGCGCGGGCGCGAGGAAGTGCGTGCGACCAGCCTGGAAACCCTGCGCCAGATGGTGGCCATGGGATTGGGATTGACGCTGATGCCGGCGTTGTCGGTGGACGCCGCACCGCGTGCCAATAAAAAGGCGGTCGAAATACGTCCGTTCAAGAAGCCTGCGCCTGGCCGAACCATTGGCCTGGTGTGGCGCAAACGTGCGCCGTTTCCCGAGACATTCGAACGCCTCGCCGCGACGCTGAAAGCGACTTTGCCAACTGAAGTGGAGCCTGTCTGAGCATGTCCGATCTCAACGACCCGCGCGTCTTTTTCGCCGCCGAACGCACGCTGATGGCGTGGAACCGTACCGGCCTGACCCTGATGGCCTTCGGCTTCGTGCTCGAACGCTTCGGCCTGTTTCTCCATGTGCTGCGCCAGACCGGCCATGTGGGGCGAGACCTGTCGTTCTGGATCGGCATCGCTTTCATCAGCCTGGCGTTGATCGTGATCGGGTTTTCCATCGTGCAGTTCAGGCGTGTGCTGCGCACCTTGAAGCCGATCGAAATTCCCGAGCGCTATTGCACCTGGGGCGGAATCGCGATGAACCTGTCGGTCGTGGTGCTCGGTTTCGCGCTGCTGGCGTACCTATTTTCCGAACTGTATGGACTCTGCCTCCCTTAGGCCACGGCCACGCTTTTCACCTGGGCCACCACCGGCGTGCCGGGCCGGAGTCCCAGCAGCAGTGCCGATTTCCGGGTGATGCGTGCGAGCAGCACCGTGTCGTCCAGCGCCAGCCGCACCAATACCTGCCCCGGCGCATCGTCGGCCAATTCGATGACCGTGGCAGGCAGCAGGTTCAGGATGCTGGTCTGCTGCGGCATGGCCAGCGTCAGGCTGACGTCGCGTGCGGCGACGCGCACCCGGAGCGGGGCGCCGGGCGAACCGTGCAGGCCAGGCAATTCCAGCACGACGGGGCCGCGGGCGACATGGGTGAGCTGGAGCGCCCGGTCATGTGCGATCACGATGGCATCGACGATGGTGGCGGCGATGTCGCGGTGTGCCAGCGGCAGGTCGAGCCGGGTCAGGCCCTCTGTCAGGGGGCCTTGGTAGACGAGACGGCCGGCCTCGATCAGCAGCAGGTGATCGGCCAGGCGCGTCACCTCGTCGAGCGCGTGGCTGACGTAGAGCAGGGGCAGTTCGAGTGCATGGTGCAGCCGTTCCAGGTAGGGCAGGATGTCGGCGCGTGCACCCGTGTCGAGCGCGGCCATCGGTTCGTCCATCAGCAGCAACCGCGGGCACGACAACAGTGCGCGGCCAATCGCCACGCGCTGGCGCTGGCCGCCCGATAGCTGATGCGGCCGCAACGCGATCAGCGGCGCCAATTCCAGCCAGTCGACCACCTCATCCCACTGGATGGTGCGTTCTCCGGACGGCACGCGCTTCCAGCCATATTCCAGATTGGCGCGTACCGACAGGTGCGGAAACAGGCTGGCCTCCTGGAAGACATAGCCGAGCGCGCGGCGATGGGTGGGAACGAAGACCGAGTCGTCCTGCCAGACGTCGCCGTCGACGACGAGCCGTCCGCGCGCGCGCGCGAGCCCGGCGATCAGCCGTAGCAGCGTCGTCTTGCCCGAACCGGACTGGCCGAACAGGGCGGTGACGCCGTGCGACGGTACGCTGAAATCCGCATCGAGCGAAAATTCGCCGAGCGTGACGCGGAACCGCCCCTCGATCCTGCGCCGCGCCACGCGGCCCAGCACGGTGTACTCCGGGTCCA
>DPSD01000086.1:1798-3033 GCA_003538495.1 Accumulibacter sp. | reverse complement strand
TGCTGTTCGGCTACTTCCCGGCGCGGCGGGCAGCGCAGATGGACCCGATCGAAGCGCTGCGGCATGAGTAGACCTGCTCTCAGGTTAACTCGCACCTGTTTTCAAGGAGAAAGACAATGTTCAAAATGGAAATCGAAGACGACCATGGGCTTTGGTCTGACGTGCGCGGCAGCGACGGCGCCGTCTTGACCTTCGAGCAGGAGACCGAAGCGCGCTCCAAGCTCGCGGAACTCTATCCGGTCATGGTTCAGGTGGACAAGTACTGCGGCAACAAACGCACCCGTGTCATTCGCGTTTTCCGTACCGACCAGGAATGGCAGGACGGTACCCCGCCGCCTTGACGAGGGAGTGGCCCGCGCCGTAGCCGAGGCTATGGCGCCTCCTCAAGGATCAGGTTGCCGACCGGTGGTGCGGCTCACTCCAGTCAAACTGCATCCCGGCGAGCCTCTTGGGCATCGTCTCGAGTCGCCGCCTTGACGGTCTGCTCTGCCAGCTTTGCTTCTGCCTTGGCGGCAAGGTAGGCACCCTTCGCCTCGTTGCGACACACGGCCCTGGCGCTCCCGGACAGGCTATCGCACGTTTCCCTGGCCACCGCATGCGCGGTTTCAATCCGCGCTCTGCTCAGGTCGTGCCGATGTTGGTCGGAAGGACTGTAGCTCGCTTTGAGTTCCGCCTCGGCGATCCTTTCGCGGCCTTTGGCTTCTTCGATCCAAACATGCTTTGCGTTACCCGTCATCGCCTTGTAGGCTGCCCGGTCCTTCTTGTACTGGTCGGAAATGTGTTCCCTGGCTGCCTTGTACTGGGCCTTCGACATGCTGCCGCTGATGTTGCCTGCGGCAACTGCAACTTCATCTTTGTTCATCCTGAACTCCTGACTGGTCGGTTGATACCTCTGCTACGCGAGCCAGCATCGGCCCGTACCGTGGATTCTGTATACACGATGCGGAAAGCCTGACAGCAAACGGCGATCTGTTCTGTGCGCCGACCAACATAGGCGCTTGCCGCGGCCACGCTGGAGAGTGGCGCCAAGACGAGCCTGGGAAGCGCGCTACGACCTGGGCGCAGCGCAAGTTCGTTTTTGACCTGCGTAGCGTGAAGACGAGCAGCAGTCGCTTGCGCTCGCTGTACGCCCCGGAAATCTCCCACGTCCTGAACGTCAAGCGCGACGTGTCAAACGACGGCACCGAACAGAGTGCCCACACCGGCGGTGATCACCATCGCCAGCGCGCCCCCGA
>DPSD01000086.1:0-1535 GCA_003538495.1 Accumulibacter sp. | reverse complement strand
CCATCGCCAGCGCGCCCCAGAAGGTCACCCGCCAGGCGCCGATCAATGCGCTGGCACCGCCGGCCCGGGCCGCACCGGCACCCAGCAAGGCCAGGAACACGAGCGACGTCGCCGACACGCAGGGAATCAGGATGCTCACCGGAACCAGTGCCGTCACAGCCAGAGGCAGCGCCGCACCGATCGCAAAGCTGGCGGCGGACGCCAGTGCCGCCTGCACCGGCCGAGCGCTGAGCGTCGCCGAGATACCCAACTCGTCACGCGCATGCGCCCCGAGTGCGTCATGCGCCATCAGTTGCTGAGCCACCCGCTGTGCGAGGTCGGCATCGAGTCCCCGCGCCTGATAGATGCCACTCAACTCCTGCTGTTCGGCAACGGGATTCCGTTTGAGCTCGGCGCGCTCGAGCGACAGGTCGGCCTGTTCCGTATCCGCCTGCGAATGCACCGAGACGTACTCGCCAGCGGCCATCGACATGGCGCCTGCCACCAGGCCGGCAACACCGGTGACCAGAATGTTGCCGGGAGCAGCACTGGCAGCCGCCACGCCGACCAACAGGCTGGCCGTCGAGACGATGCCGTCGTTGGCCCCGAGTACGGCAGCGCGCAGCCAGCCAATACGGTCGGTGCGGTGACGTTCGCCATGACGGCGCCCAGCGCTCATCGGGTGGTGATCTCGGTGCGTCGCTCGAACTCAATCCCGGCTCGGGAGCATTCGCCGCAGCGTGTCATCGCGTACAAAGTAGTGGTGGAACAGGGCGGCGGCGGCATGCAGGCCGATAAGAAAGTAGCCGACCGTGCCCCCGATCTCGTGTATCTCCTTGATGAGATCGGCCAGGCTCTTGCTCGCACCGATCAGCGCCGGCAGTTGCAGACCGAAGAACGGGATGGGTTTTCCTGCCGCACTGAGTAGCAGCCATCCGGCCAGCGGCATGCCCAGCATCAGCGCATAGAGTGCCGCGTGCATCAGCTTGGCGGACAGCTTCTGCCACCTTGGCGGATCCGGTTCAATGCGCGGCACGAGGCTGGTGACGTGTACCAACAGACGCAGCCAGGCGAGGACAAATACCGTCAGGCCGAGCATGAAGTGCCAGGTCTTCAGGGCCTCGCGCGGATCGCTTCCTTTGGGAAAATACCCGCGCAGCTCAATACAGGCATACACCGCGACGAAGAGCAGCAGCATCAACCAGTGCAGCCCGATCGACAGCGATCCGTAACGGTCCGTGCTATTGCGCCATCTCATGAGCGTCCCCCAGGAAGTGAAGATTCACAGGCTACTGTCAGACGGCTGCCGCTGCAGTCTGAATGAATCTCACAAGAGATCATCGCCGCATCCCGCGATCCGATCCGTACGCCAGCGCGCTTTGGGGGAAACGGCAGCCCACGCCACGCCTCCCGGTACACGCCGCACATCCGGCGTGTACCGGGAGGCGCGGGCTATGTACGCCAGCAGACGGAAGCCCTTGCGACAATTGCCCAGCATTGTACCGTCGGCAGAACTGGCGTAGGGCAGACAGCGGCCAGGAGCGACGGAAAACCCA
>DPSD01000187.1:12121-19532 GCA_003538495.1 Accumulibacter sp. | reverse complement strand
CGTCCGGCATTAGAAAGCCGAACTTCACGCCGTCATCCTCGTGTTGGCGTTCGTCGATGCTCCGTCGCTCGAAGGCGCGCCCCTCCGGCCCGTCGACATCCCAAACGGGCACGTACTCCTGGCCGCAGTCACGGCAGAAATGGAGGTTGTAGAGGTGGCGACTCCGGTCGCCGGCTACGAACTGCTGACCGTCGAGTGTGATCTCTCGTTTCCCTGGGGCTTCGAGGGTTGCATGGACCTTGCCGCCACCAGAGATGAACTGGTGCAGCTTGAATGCGAACAGCGGCTTGCCGGCGTGGTCCGTGACACCGTAGGCACGCAGCAGGAAGCACTCCAGGTATCCCCGGCACACATCCTCAGGCCGCCCCGACGTCTCGGCCAGGAGACTGGCCGCTTGCTTCAGCGTCTTGGGACGCGCCCGCCTCGGCTTGTCACTTTCGTAGTCCAGACCAAGCGTCAGTTCCACCCAAACCGCCATGGGGTGTGTGGCCAACTCGTTGAAGGAAATATTCGGTACACCTGCATCAATCGCAGCGGCCAACACTGGAGCAACCGCCTTCAGTGTTTCCGTTGCTGGGGTCACCCGTTGCAAAGTTTCCGTGACGATATTGTGGCTGGGAATGGCGGTGCCGAAGATCCGCGTGGCCACTCTGGCCACCGCAGTGTTGCGCTCCATCTCAGTGCCATCGGTCGCCATCGTCGCAGAGGTGCCGATGCACACCAGTTTGTCCCCGATGGCCTCGCGAACACGGCGAACCAGCAAGGCCACATCGGCCCCCTGGCGCCCACGATACGTATGCAGTTCGTCCAGGACGAGGAAGCGCAGCCCTTTGGCATTGCGCATCACCGCCTTGTCGATGTCGTTCTGCCGCGTCATGAGCAATTCGAGCATCATGAAGTTTGTCAGCAGGATGTCCGGCGGATTGGTCGCCATCGCTTCACGTTCCGAGTCATCCTCCTGGCCGGTGTAACGGCCGAAGGTGACCGGCCGCCTGCCGGGCTCGCTGCCGAGGAACTTTTTCAGTTCCTCCAACTGGCTGTTCGCCAGTGCGTTCATCGGGTAGATGACGATGGCACGTGTCCGCCGCTTCGCGTCGACCTCCTTCGCCTTCAAACAAGCGTCGACGATGGGAATGAAATACGAAAGAGACTTGCCGGAGCCAGTGCCGGTGGTCATCACATAGCTCTCACCCGCTGCGGCGAGGCTGATCGCCTCTTGCTGGTGGGTGTGAAGGGGCAGCGGAACTCCAACGGATGACCCGCTCTTGCACAGGCGGAAAATCTCCGCGCACAGGGGGTGTAACTGCCCAGCTTGCACGAGTTGTTGAACGGTCCCCCCCAGCTTGAAATTCGGGTTGACCTGGATGAGCGGCTCGGGCCAGTACTTCTGCGAGTCGTACGCCTTGGTGACGTACGACTGTATGTCGTCGGCCTTGATGCGCGTGAAACTGCGGGTGAACTCCGCGTACTCGTTGACGATGTGCTGGCGGAAATCGAAGACGTTCAAGCTTGGCCCTCCTGTTTCTTGTCGCGCCGTGGGCCCATCGGCAGCGGATTCTCAGGCGGCTTGCCTTTATCGCAATTCATACCAAACTCCACGCCCACTGCCGTGTTGACTGAGGTGACCGCGCTCCACCAGAGAGTGAAAGTGCTGCTTGAGTGTGTGGCGGTTGCCCCCAGTCAGGCGGATTGCCTCGCCCATCGTGATACGGCCATGCTCCCGTGCGCACTCGACGATCTGCAGCGACAGTTCGGGCAGGGCGGCAAGCACCAACCTTTCGCGCTCGACCTTGCGGTTGAGCCGGCGCACTTGCTCCGCTAATGCGTGTAGAAAGAAGATCAACCAAGGCTGCCGGCCCGGTGCTTCGGTCCGGATCGTGCCCTGGGTCTGCCGCAAGCCGAGGTAGTAGGCGTCCTTGCTCTGCTCGATCACGCTTTCGAGTGAGCTGTAAGGCACGTAGGCATAGCCGGCCTGTAGCAGTAGCAAGGTGGTCAGCACGCGGCTCAGGCGGCCGTTGCCGTCCTGGAAAGGGTGTATCGCCAGGAGCACCACGACCCCTAAGCCGATGAGCAACAGCGGATGAAGCCCGCCGTTGGTCCGATCCTCATTGAGACGGGTCACCAGTTCGGTCATCAGACGCGGCGTGTCGAAGGGTGTCGCCGTCTCGAACACCATGCCGAGTTCCTTGCCGTCTTCGTCGAATGCGACCACGCTGTTGCTGTTGGTGTTGCTGTTGGACGACGTCTTGTAGCTGCCTCGGTGCCAGGCGTCTTTCTCGCCGTAGGCCAGCAGATCGCGGTGCCGTTGCTTGATGTGATTTTCGGTCAGGGTGATGTCCTGCCAGGAAGCGAACACCAGCTCCATGACTTCCGCGTAGCCGGCAACCTCCTGTTCGTCCCACGTCGTAAACGACTTGATCTGCAGGTTGGACAGCAGACGCTCGACCTCGCGGTCCGACAGCTTGCTGCCCGCGATGCGGGTGGAAGAGCCGATGCTCTCGATCGTGGCCACGCGCCGCAGCGCCGAGAGCCGATCTGGCGCCAGCGTGCCGAGCGCCCTTGAACTCATCGATGCCGGCGATCAGGCTCGGGACTTCGTGAGTGATCTGGACGGTGTTGGACTGAATCATGGCGTCCAATACTACATCCATTTACGCCCATTTTCGCGGAGAATCTATTTTGCATAAAATAGCCGGCTCCGGCACTTGCAGGACTGGGAATGCCGCGGGCGATGATGCTCATTTCAAAACCCATTTGCACCCATTTTGCGGCTGCCGGATGAGGCACTTGCCACCCTTCCAGAAGCGAACCCAGCAAGGCGGTTACGGACGGTTCAAAGCGGCTGACGGTAGCCGCCGCCCGGCGCCGGCCGATTCCACTCCCTGTCCGTCAGTCAGTGAGCACGGTCCGCGTTCGTGATGGAATTCGCTGCCTGAATGATCAAGCAGGGTGATGTTGCGGGGGGGGCCAACAGTTCAAGCCGCAGGCCGGGCGGAGCGCCGGCAGGCGGTTGCCGCGAATCAAGGTCTGGCATCGCGGGGTCCGGCGCCTGTCGCCGTGCCCGCCCCGACCGGACGGGAGGCGACGATCACGAATGTGACCCGCAGACGTCGCCGGGCTGAGGAAGGCGGCGCCGGGGTGACGCCGATGCTGTTCAAGACCGCGAGCCGGGCGCACGACCGCGGTCACGGGTCTCGCAGCGGGAAACGGCTTGCGCGCAACCCATGGCGCAGCGAACTGGACCAGCCTGACGACCGACACGCCCTGGTTCGCAATGACCACCTGCCGATTTCGATGAATGCTCGGCAGCAACAGGCACCCGGCATCGAAGCAGGGGACCGGGCCGCATCCGAGTCAGCTTACCTGGCGCATGAGTGGTGGTCGACAGCTCCAGCATCGGCCGCGGTATGAGCCAGGAGAAAGCCCGCGAGCGGGAAGCCATCGGCAAGGCGCCGCGGAGGGCTCCGGTTCGCGGCTCGTCGGCCGATGTGCGTTGGCAGAACCTGCCCGCTCATCCTTTGCCAACTCGACTCGCGGAGTTTCGGCCGCCAGCGATGGACGTCCCTCTGACGCTCGGAGAGCCGCTTTCGTAGCGCTGCCAGACGCGCCGGAAGTCTCTGGCCGAGGCGAAACCGGCGAGTTCGGCGACGCGCTCGACCGACAGTTGCCGTTCGGCGAGCAGTTCGCGTGCACGCGCGATGCGCAGGCGCTGCTGGTAGCCGACAACGCTGATTCCCGCGTGCTCGGCGAACAGGCGCGTCAGGTGGCGTTCGCTGACGTGTGCGCGCCCGGCCAGTTCTGCCAGCGACCACGAACGCACTGGATCCTGCGCGATCGCGTCCTGCGCGCGATGCACCGCCGGGTGCAGGTGGTTGCGATGCGCGAGCCACGCCGAGAGCTGCGGGTCGCTGCCACTGCGGCGTTGATAGACGACCAGCCGGCGGGCGACGCGGGCTGCGAGTTCGGCGCCGGCGTGGCGTTCGATCAGGTACAGCGCGAGGTCGATGCCGGTGGTGATACCGGCGCTGGTGAGCACCGGCCCGTCCTCGACGAAGACGCGGTTGACCTCGACCTTCGCCGCCGGCGCCGCGGCTTGCAGCGCTTCGATCAGGCTGTGGTGGGTGGTACACCGGCGGCCGTCGAGCAGACCCGCGGCGGCGAGCAACAGCGCGCCGGAGCAGATGCTGGCGACGCGGGTATCGCTTTGCAGCGCACTGCGCAACCAGGCGACGACGGCGTGCGCCTCGGGACGCGCATAGTCCTCTGCTTCGCAGGCGTTGCCGGCGACGATCACCAGGCTGTGCGGCGGCAGGCTTGCCGGCAGTGCTTCGAGCCTGCCGACCTCGATCCCCAGCGAGGTGGTCAGTCGCGCCACCGGCGAACAGCTGTGCAGCGCGATCGTGTCAGCACTCGCGCCGTTCATCTCGGCGGCCATTCGCAGCGCTTCGGCCGGGCCGGCATAGTCAAGCAGCAGCACATTGGGCGTCAGCACGAACCACACCGAGAGCGTCATTGCCGCGCCTTTGCCCAGGCCCGCAGACGGGTGGTGAACAGGTTGACCGCCAGGCCGAGCATCAATAGCGCTGCACCGGCGAAGTGCAGTGGCTGCAGCGCTTCGCCGAAGACCAGCCAACCGGTGCTCAGCCCGACGATCGGGATCAACAGGCTGAACGGCGCCACCTGGTTGGCCGGATAGCGCGACAGCAGGCGCGTCCACAGGCCGTAGCCGAGCAGCGTTGCCGCCCAGGCGAGGTAGGCGACGGCGGCGAACGACTGCACGCTGAAGCGGCTGAGCGCCGCGGCGATCGCCGTCGGCCCTTCGAGCAGCAGCGACAGCGCGAAAAATGGCAGCGGCGGTACCAGGCTCGCCCAGACGACGAAAGCCAGCTGGTCGATCGGCCCGTGCCGGGCGACCGCGCGGGTGACGATATTGCCGGTGGCCCACATCGAAGCCGCCGCCAGGGTGCACAGGAAGCCGGCCAGCGGCATCGACGCGCCGTGCGACCAGCCGATCAGCGCCAGCCCGCCGGCCGCCAGGATCAGTCCGGCCAGCTGGCTGCCGCGCCAGCCTTCCTTGAGCCACAGCGCGGCGAACAGCATGGTGAAGAAGGCCTGCGACTGCAGCACCAGCGACGCCAGCCCGGAGGGCATGCCGAGATGGATGGCGGTGAACAGGAAGGCGAACTGTCCGACCGAGATGCTCAGTCCGTACGCGAGATAGAGTCGCAGCGGCAGCGCGGGCCGGGGCACTAGGAAGATCGCCGGACACGCCGCGAGAATGAAGCGCAGCGCGCCGAGCAGCAAGGGCGGCACTTCGGCGACGCCGGTCCTGATCACCGCGAAGTTGAGACCCCAGACGACGACCACCAGCAGCGCCAGGCCAATGTCGAGCGGGCGCATGCGCCTAGCTGCGCACCGTCGTGGTTAGCGCTGCCGGAGCAGTGCTGGCTCCGAGTGGCTTGAAGACGCGCTGCGTCGACGCCGGATGGCTCGCCAGCTTGCCGGCCGGGCGAATCGGCCGGCGCAGCAGTTCGCCGCCGCAGTTGGGGCAGCGGCCAGCCAGCCGGGTCAGCGCGCAGTCGGCGCAGAAGGTGCATTCGAAGGAACAGATCATCGCCTCCGCCGACGCCGGCGGCAGGTCGCGATCGCAGCATTCGCAGTTCGGACGCAGTTCAAGCATCGCCGGCTCCCAGCGTCGTCAGGCAGTCGTCGACGCTGGCGATGCGCGCAAAGCGCCCGGCGAGCACCAGTTCGGTATGCGCCTTGATCTCTTCCGGCGAATAGACGCGGCCGCTCAGCGGATGCTCCATCGGGAAAGTGAGCGTCGCCTCGCTGACGAAATCGACCTGGTAGCCGATGTCCGAAGCGACCCGTGTCGTCGTCTCGCAGCATTGTTCGGTGCGAATGCCACTGATCATCAGTCGCTCGATGCGCCGGCGGCGCAGCCACAGATCGAGGCCGGTATCCGAAAAGGCGTTATGGGTGTGCTTGTGGAAACACCCGTCGGGCGAGCCCGGCAGCCAGTCGAGCCCGCGTACGGCACCCGACTCCTCGGTAAACGGCCCGGCCTGACCGACATGGAAAATATGCACCACCGGCACGCCGTGCGCCCGGCAGGCTTTCTCGATGCGCAGCAGCGCGGCCTTGAAATCCGGCACGTCGGCTTCGGACCAGAACGGCATCTGCCGGAACGATTCCTGCACGTCGATGATGATCAGCGCCGAGCGACTGCTGGCAACAGCGCTGGCGGGATCGTTGGGAAGATCATTGGCGGACATTTCAGGACCTCCGGTAGTGAAAGTGATGCTATCGTAAGGCCTTCCGGTGCGATCGGCGATACCGAATCCGGACCACCGGCGGACAAAATCCGCCATCGATTTGCGGGGCCTGCAGGAGGTGGCGAGCTGGCCGACACCAGCCCGGCCTCGGCTCGGGGGCGGCGGATCTTGTCCGCCACGGCAAATCACGAGACTGGCGGGAGCAGACCATGAAACTGAAGCAATACCAGGTTGACGCCTTCGCCCGCCGCGCCTTCGAAGGCAATCCGGCGGCGGTATGCCCACTCGACGGCTGGCTGGACGACGCTCTGCTGCAGGCCATTGCCGAGGAGAACAATCTCTCCGAGACGGCCTTCTTCGTTGCCACCGGAGAGGGTTTCACGCTGCGCTGGTTCACGCCAGTGGCCGAGGTCGACCTGTGCGGGCACGCGACGCTGGCCAGCGCGCACGTCATCTTTGAAATCATGGGGCATGCCAAACCGGTGATCACCTTTGCCACCCGCAGCGGCGATCTGCGCGTGCAGCGCCAGGGGAGCCTCCTCGAAATGGATTTTCCGTCGACGCCGGCAGCGCCCTGCGCGATTCCCGCAGCCTTGCTCGCCGGCCTCGGCCGGCAACCGCTCGAGGTGCTTGCCGCCGACGACTACCTGGCGATCTTCGCCAGCGAGGCGGAGATTCGCACGATCAGGCCGGATCCGGGTTGCCTGAGCCAGCTCGACCGGCGCGGCGTCATCGTCAGCGCGCCGGGAATCGAGGTCGACTTCGTCAGTCGCTTCTTCGCGCCGAAGTACGGTATCCTGGAAGACCCGGTCACCGGCTCGGCGCACTGCGTGCTGACGCCTTACTGGGCCGGGCGACTCGGCAGGAACACACTGAGCGCGCGCCAGGTCTCGAAACGTGGCGGCAATCTTGGCTGCTCGCTGCAGGGAGATCGCGTCCTGCTGTCCGGTTCGGCGATCACCGTGATGGAAACCGAGATCTGCTTCTCGCCTTAGGCGTGCGCTTGCGAGGCGTTCGCCCGCGCCGAACTCAGCGCCGGCGTGAGCCGCCGCCCAGCAGCGAACCGAGAACGCCGCGAATGAGCTGTTGGCCGACCTGCGAACCGATCGCCCGCGCGGCGCTCTTGGCCGCCG